>JABSPM010000024.1 GCA_013215095.1 Flavobacteriaceae bacterium
CGTAAAAAATCTTCTTTTGCCTTGGCATATGTCTCCATATCTTTCCAGGTATCTGCTGCGCAAATCACTGAAATTATACCAATGAGAAGGATGTCGTCTAATCTGTGAAGCTTGTTTAGATCGCTTCTAGGATCGTCTATTTGGCTAAAAATAGACCTAAAGTTGCTAGTTGTTTTCAAAGTATTTAAAATGTTGATTGTCAATATAATATACTGAAAATCAACCACAAAAACAACTAATAATCGATTGAAATTCAATTGTTTGTCTTAAATTTAATAACTCTAATTTTTTACTGTAAAAAGTATGAGTTTGCCCTGTTGCGAAAGTCCACACGGACTTTCTATTGTGATTTATTTGCTAAATTTAGAGCTTAAACACGCAACGAGATCGTGGTGTACCAAGCAAGCAAAAGTCTGTAAATTAATAGGTTTTGTAAACTGGATTTAAGAACCAATCCTACCAACGTCGATGTATAGAAGTAGGCGTTAAACCATCATCATTTATCGTTGTTCTAAAGATAAAATTGTAGGTGTCACAGGAACACTATTTATTCTGTTTTTAGGGTATCCATTTTATGAAGTCCGAAAAAAAAAAGATTTTAGCAACAAAACTAAAAATGGCATGTAGTGGTTAATAGCAGTACTTTTGTCATTGGAAATATGTATGTTAAACAATCACTGGAAAAATACAGAACAGGAGCATAGCATGTAGCGCTGACTGCTATAACCAGACAGTAACTAACTAACTAACTAACTAACTAAGTATTTTGTTAACCAAATCTTGCTTTGCAGCAGTATCATCACCAAACAACCATCGTAGTACATTATCTTCCCACATTTCGTCTTTTTCCTTATCCGTAATAATAGCCCTATCAATAGCTAAATCTAAAATTTTACCAGGATAAGAAGACTGTCTATCACTCTCCATTTCACCTAATGGATAAGGGTCATCTAGTCCAATTAATATTTGGTTAGAGCCTTGATTTTTAACTAATAATCCTAATGAGCCTGTGTCATGAACTAAGGTGTCAAAGAAAATATTTTTATGACCTACAGCTTTTCTCGGGTGCTCTTTTCCTTCAAATAAATCTGGGCGACCATCAAAGCCTTGAATACGTCTTCCCAAATTCATCTGCGCCAATTGCCCGCCATGTGCAAAACAGATGCGCATGTTAGGATATTTCTCATAGTATCCATTTAAGGTTAAAAAATGATAAGCGTCAGCACATTGCGCCAACATCCAAATTAAATGAAAACGCCATGATGTATTTTGAAGTTTAATAAATTTTTCACCATCATATGGATGAATTTCTACAGCTAAATTGTACTTGTTTGCCAACTCAAAAATAGGTTCGTTTTCCTCGTCAAAAATACAACGCCAAGTTCCAATAGTGTCCATATAATGCGTTGGCAAACATAATAAACGCATGCCAAGTTCTTTTACACAACGTTCAATTTCCCAGCAAGCCCCACGCACAAATCCTGGATGTACTACAAAACCACAGGTAAATTTACTTGGATTTTCTTCTTGAATACGTGCATTAAAATCATTTTGAAAACGAAGCGCTTGTTTCATTTCTTCCAATCGCAGCCCATTTCCATAGAGTTGAGAAAGATTTAGAACAACAGCATGGTCAATATTAAAACGTTCCATCCATTCTAATTTTTCATTTAAGAAAAAACTAGAGTCCGTCACAGGACGTCTCCAATCCTTTTGAAGCATGAATTTTTTGTCCTCATCAACCCAAAAAATACCCTTATCTTTCATAAATCTTGGAATTTCATGAGGATAAGGCAATAAATGTGAGTGACCGTTAATTCTAAGTTTTCGTTTTGTCATGTTTGCTCGTGTTACTATAAAAGCACGTGTCTTTATTAGTGGATTAATTTCAATTTAGTAAATCGTATTTCGCTATACATAGCGTTAATCATCCTGTTGTATTTTTTTTGGTGGTGCCATGGTATGCCCGCATTCCTTACAAGTACGTTTAGCTTCATTACCATAATACGCATCGAAAATTATAGGCATGTCTGTTTCAATATTATCAAGGTCAAACTGTTCTCGGTACAATTGTTCGTTGCAGCTTTCGCAGTACCACTCAAGAGCATCATGCATATCCTCATCCCTAGGGTATTCTATGACCAAACCTACTGTATTGGCATTTCGTTGCGGAGAATGCGGAACCTTTGGAGGTAATAAGAAAATATCACCTTCTTTAATAACAATATCTTTTGGCTTGCCTTCATCTAAAATTTTCAAAGTCATATCACCTTCCACCTGATAAAAAAATTCGGGTGTTTCATTGTAATGATAATCTTTTCTACTATTTGGACCACCAACAACCATTACAATAAAATCGCCATCTTTCCAAACGACTTTATTTCCAACAGGTGGCTTTAATAATTCTCTATGGTCTTCAATCCATTGTTTAAAATTGATAGGAGTGTGTATTTTACTCATCTTTATTTGTGTTTTGGCGTGTCCTTTCAGATCAGGCTTTTCGTTATATCTTTTTTATGGTATTACAATCGCTGTAAAGCCATAAAAAAGGATACCACTTCAATCCTTCACGCAAGTTTCTGTTCTTAAAGTTAACAAATTGTCTTTAGTATTTTATAGTTCTACAAAGATTTTGTACGTCCACCATCAACAGGAAGATTAATTCCATTAATATAAGCCGCGCGCGCACTAGATAAAAATGTAATGGCATCTGCAGTTTCTTCTGGTTGTGCAAAACGTTTTGCTGGCACAGCATTTATCATTGCTTCACTTGCTTGGTCTACAGTAACACCAGTTTTAGAGGATTTGTTTTTAATAATTTCACTCAAACGTTCTGTACCAGTAGCACCTGGAAGCACATTGTTTACAGTAACACCAAAAGCACCCAATTCATTAGCTAAAGTTTTACTCCAATTTGCCACTGCACCTCTAATTGTGTTGCTTACACCCAAACCATCTAAAGGCTGTTTTACCGAGGTTGAAATCACATTGATAATACGACCATAATGCTCCGATTTCATAAATGGAACCACAGCCTGAGCCAGAACATGGTTGCATTTTAAGTGCTGTGTGAATGCACTTTGAAACTCATCCAATCCAGCAGCAAACACTGGACCTCCTTTTGGACCTCCTGTATTGTTAACCAGTATATGAAATCCGTGATGATTAGCAATGTAAGTATTTACCTTTTCACTTAATTCTAAAGGGTTAGAAAAATCTGCTACAATATAATCATGTTGTCTTTGTTGCGGTAATTCTGCTAAAGTCGCCTTTAGTTTAGCTTCATTTCGTGCAATTAAAGTCACTGTTGCACCTTCAGATGCCAATGCTATTGCTGTTGCTTTGCCAATACCCGCAGTACTACCGCAGACCAAAGCATATCTATTGTTTAATTCTAAATTCATATGTGTTTCCCGCAAAAGCAGGTATTTTTATGTTAATTTATTGTGTTATTATAGCTGTCAATACAAAAATAGCTAGCACTTAAATACATACAACACGAGAGCGTGTTATCAATATTTTATACAAACATTCTTTGGTTCTGTAAAAAAACGTAAGGCTTCAAAACCACCTTCCCGACCAACACCAGAATCTTTAACACCTCCAAAAGGTGTTCGCAAATCGCGCATTAACCATGTGTTTACCCAAACAATACCAGCTTCCAAAGCTTTAGTCATTCGCATCGTGCGTTTGAGGTTGTTTGTCCAAAGTGTTGCAGATAAGCCATAGTTTACCTTATTGGCCATAGCAAGCACTTCGTCCTCACGTTCAAATGGCATAAGCGTAACTACAGGTCCAAATATCTCTTCTTGATTTACACGACATTCATCTGTTGTAACTTCTATTATGGTTGGAGCCATATAGTAACCCTTTTCATAACCCTTAATATTTAAGGAATGTCCGCCAAAGAGAATTTTGCCTCCTTCTGCTTTTGCTATTTCTACGTATTGCAATACCTTTTCTAGATGCGCTTTAGAGACCAAAGCACCAATTTTACTGTCCTCAGCCATTGGATGGTTGACTTTCTGATTTGCTACGGCGTTCACAAAATCAGTTTTAAATTGCTCATAGATTGACTTTTCGACAAAAATGCGACTCCCGCATAAACAAATTTGCCCTTGATTTGCAAATGAGGAACGTACGGTAGTTCTTAACATATCCTCGTAATCACAATCGGCAAATATGATATTTGGGTTTTTACCCCCGAGTTCTAAAGATAATTTCTTGAACATTGGTGCAGCAACACGGGCAATATGTGCTCCTGTTGTTGTGCCTCCCGTAAATGAAATGGCTTTAATGTTTGGGTGTTCTACAATGGCTTGCCCAGTTGTACTACCCAAGCCATGAACAATATTTAAAACACCATTAGGTAAGCCAGCTTCAGTACAAATTTGTCCCAAAAGATAGGCCGTCATCGGTGTAACTTCACTGGGTTTTGCAATAACGCAGTTTCCAGCAGCAATAGCTGGAGCAATTTTCCATGAAAATAAATATAGCGGAAGATTCCAAGGACTAATGCAACCCACAACGCCAATAGGCTGTCGTAAGGTGTAATTGATAGCGTTTAGACCTACAGACTCATGGCTTTCACTCGCAAATTGGGTAATTGCATTTGCAAAAAATCTAAAATTACTCGCTGCTCTTGGGATATCTACAGACTTAGCTAACCACAAAGGTTTTCCGTTGTCTATAGACTCGGCCTTTGCAAGGCTATCGAGATTAGCTTCAATTAATTCAGATATACGAAGCATGATACGACTACGCACTTCTATATTGGTTTGTGACCACTGCCTAAAGGCTGATTTGGCACTTTGATAGGCTTGCTCTACATCATTATTAGACGAATTAGGAATTTGTCCATAGACTTCTCCATTAGATGGATTGTAATTGTCAATCCATTCATTAATGACTGGATTGGTGTATTTGCCGTTTATGTAGTTTTGTATCTTCATATTTGTCACTCCTGCCAAAGCAGGAATTATTTTAAATTGATAGTCGCGTTCTTATGGATATCGTAATCACTGCAGAATGACAAATCACGGCTTTTTCTTATAAGCAGTGACTTTGATTTCAATAACCAAATCTGGATGTGGCAATTGATGCACAGCTACTGTGGTTCGTGTTGGTCCTGTTTCTTTTTCAAAAAACGCTCCATAAGCTTTATTATAACCAGCAAAATCATTCATGTTTACTAGAAATGATGAAACATCAACAACATCTTTAAGTGAGGCACCCACTTTTTTAAGATTGGTATCAATGTTTTTTAAGACTTCTCTTGTTTGTGTTTCGGCACATAATTTTTTTGTGCCCATTTCATCTATAATTTCAACACCTGCAATCGTATTGTCTGGTCGTCTAGAGCTTGTTCCAGATACAAAAATAAAATCTCCAACAACTTTTACATGTGGATAAGCGCCTCTAGGTGTTACTTTTGTTCCTTCGGAAGCATCATGGGTGTTTTCTTCTGTATGATTCATGTTTTTTTATTAATTGTGTTTCTCTAATTACAACTTACTAGTGATGCATCGTTTTAGCAATTTTGTCATCATCTAAGATGTCATTTGTTTTCTCTAATACTTGATGTAAAACATCTTTTAATTGTTCTTTTGTCATATCTATCGTGGTCGAAATGGCATTGTCGGTAATCATGTTTAAAATAGCTTTGTCTTGAGCACGACCTCTTGTCATGGCTTCAAAATAACCTATGTTTTCGTTAAAGGTGACCATAGAGTATTTAGAAAAGTAGGCATTAGGGAACGCTTTTTCGAACTGCATTTCTAGTTGTCGTTTTTTCTTAAATATTGGATTGGCTACATGGTCGCGCATCTCATAATAGTTTTCTTCCGCAAGTTCTCCAATGGCATCTGCATTCGCTTTTCGAACATGTTCATAGGTTTTAAATATCGTTTCCCAATCACCTTCGTGTTTGTCTATAATACCATCTAAAACTGCAACATCTTCAAAAGATGCATTCATGCCTTGGCCATAGAATGGAACTACCGCATGCGCAGCGTCTCCAAGAATTAAAGTTTGTCCTTTATAATGCCAAGGAGAACATTTAATGGTGCCTAAAGGTCCCGTTGGATTGTTAGCAAATTCTTCCGCAATATTTGGGATTAATGCTAATGCATCTGGAAACTGTTCTTGGAAAAAGGCTTTGATTTTATCTTCAGTATCTAAGCCTTTAAAATGATATGTACCTTCCTCATGTCCTAAGAATAGTGTCACTGTAAAACTCCCGTCTAAATTAGCTAAAGCTATTAACATATACTCCCCTCGCGGCCAAATGTGCAAATAATCTTTGCTAATTTGATGTGTCCCATCTGCCGCAGCTGGAATCTCTAATTCTTTATAACCATGAGTTAAAAAGTTTTGAGAAAAGCTAAATAGGAATTTGCGTTGTAAAAAGTAGCTCTTTCTTAGTTCTGACCCTGCACCATCTGTCCCAAAAATAACATCAGAACTAATGTTAAAACTTGTGTTTGTATTCCTGTCTTTAAAAGTGACTGTGTTTGTGTCTAAATCTATATTTGTACATTCTTTATTGAAATGAATGTTGAGGTTTTCAAATCTATCCGCTTCCGTGAGAAGCATACCATTTAGGTCACCTCTAGAAATGGAGTTGATATATTCCCCGTCCCGACCAGAATATTTAGAAGCAAAGGTACGACCTTCGATGTCATGCATTAAACGGCCTTTCATAGGAATGCAAATGGCCCTTGCTTTGTCTTCAACTCCTGCTAAACGCAAGGCTCTAAATCCTCTATCTGATAACGCAAGATTTATTGATCTTCCCGCTGAAATATCTGTAACTCTCAGGTCTGGTCGACTTTCATAAACATTGACGTTATACCCTCTTTGTGCTAATCTTAAGGCTAGGAGTGAACCACATAATCCTGCACCAATAACAAGTATGTCCTTAGTAGAGTCTGAATTTTCCAGAGAAGAGAGGTTCTTATCGCTATTGTTGTTTTCTTTTATATCTGTCATAATTATATAATAGTAAATAATTGCTAATTCTCGTTAGGGAGGTTAAGATAAAATAGCTTTAAATTTTTCAACCATTCTGTACACATCTTCAAAGCTATTGTACATTGGAACAGGAGCACAACGAATGACGTCTGGCTCTCTCCAATCGGTGATGATATGCGCATCAGTCAATCGTTCATGCAAACGTTTATCGGCATCTTTTACCTGAATTGAGAGCTGACAACCGCGTTCATCTGGATTTGATGGTGTGATAATTTTTATCTTATCGTTGTGCAGTTGATTGAGCAAAAATTCAAAATAGCCAGTTAATTCTTTTGACTTTTTGCATAACGCATCCATTCCAACTTCATTAAACATGTCTAATGATGCTTTTATTGCTGCCATAGATAAAATGGGAGGGTTACTCAATTGCCATCCTTCCGCGCCAGGGGTAACATCCAAAGGTTGACGCATATTAAATCGTGTTGATTTATTATGGGACCACCAACCAGCAAATCGTTTTAAATCTTTGTTATGGGCATGTTTTTCATGTACAAATAAACCAGCTAAACTTCCTGGTCCAGAGTTTAAGTATTTATAGGTACACCAAGCTGCAAAGTCTACTCCAGAGTTGTGTAATTCTGGTTTAATATTTCCTGCACCATGCGCCAAATCAATACCAACCATACAGTGTTTTGCATGCCCTAATTGGGCAATACGCTTGATGTCTAAATATTGACCTGTGTAATAGTTAACGCCACCAATTAGCAGTAAGGCTATCTCATCACCTTGCTCTTCTAAAATGGATTCTAAATCTTCCATGTTTAAAAGTGTTTCGCCTGCTCGTGGTTTCCATTCAATTAAGCCCTGAGACACATCAAAACCATGAAATTCTAATTGAGTTTGCACGGCATATCTATCGGATGGAAAAGCATCGCTTTCTATTACAATTTTATATTTCGTTTTTGTAGGTTGATAAAATGAAACCATTAACAAGTGCAGATTAGTTGTTAAGGTATTCATAGTAACCACCTCAATGGGTTTAGCACCAACAATTTTTGCCATAGATTCGGTTAAGAATTCATGATAGGGCATCCAAGGATTTTTAGCTTCGAAATGTCCTTCTACGCCAAAATTAGCCCAATCTTCTAACTCTTGATTGATGTAATCTTTCGTTGATTTTGGTTGCAATCCCAATGAATTTCCCGTGAAGTATAACCAATCATTACCATTGGCATCTTTTGGGATGTGAAACTTAGATCTATAAGAAGCTAGAGGATCTTGCTGGTCTTTTTGTTGTGCGTATTCTAAAGTTGTGTTGTGCATGACTGATAATAAAATCTAAAAAATGATAAATTGTTTCACTATATGAAACGCTGTTTCAAATTTAAGTATTATTTTTGAAACATCATACTATTTTATGATGTGATTAATTAAGAATTAATAGAGCTATACATGGTTGAAGATTCAAAAGGCTTAAATATGTCTGTAGTAAAAGCGTTTTCTGTTTTAGAGGCTTTTACTTCAGAGCGTAAACGTTGGGGGGTTCGAGATTTAGCAAAACATATTGGCTATAATAAAACAACAACCTTTCGGTTATTGCGAAGTTTAGAGCATGTGGGTGCCGTGCATAAAGATGTTGATGATAAGTACAGATTGGGCTTAAAATTGTTTCAATTGGGGCATGAGGTTTCACTTTATAAAGCATTGAGAAGTTTGTCTCAAGAACCATTAGAACATATAGCAAAAGAAATTACCGAAACCATTCATTTTGGCGTATTTGAACATTTTAAGGTTTTATATTTGAACAAAGCTGAAAGTCCTTTAGGGTTAAAAGTTAGTACACAAATAGGAACTTATCAAGATGCTTATTGTTCGGCTATGGGTAAGGTTTTGTTGTCGCATTTGGAAGACAAAGACTTGCATGCTTATTTTGATAGAACTGAAAGAATAGCGCATACATCAAACACAATTATTGAGGCTTCTGCCTTGCGCTGCGAATTGAATAAAGTAAATGTACAAGGGTATGCTTTAGATATGGAGGAGTTAGAGTTGGGACTTATTTGCTTGGCAATTCCAGTTCGTAACCCAAGGGGTAAGGTTATCGCAGCAATTAGTGCTTCTGGACCATCTAGCCGTTTTAAGTCTGATAAAATGGATGATTATTTGGATATTCTAAGGCGCGGTGCTAAACAATTAGAAGATAAATTGTCGGATTTTAGTTAAGAGTTATTTTTATTTTGAAAGATAACGCCAAAAAGCACATTTTAATTCAGTAATTTAGGAGTAGAAATGGTGCTATTGCAGCTTAGATTGCGCTTTAAGTTTTTTTTATATTTGTTAGAAATCGTAAAAATGAGTAATACTAAATATTTTGAGATTAATAAGCTAACTTGGAATGAGAAAGTTAAAGTGCATATTAAAACTGAAATGTATAACCTAGAAGGTTTTAAGAAAGGTAAATCCTCCTTGATGCCTTATGAATTGAACGCTTTAGGGAATGTTGAGGGAAAACATCTTCTGCACTTGCAATGTCATTTTGGACAGGATACCTTAAGTTGGAGTCGTTTAGGTGCCAAATGTGTGGGTGTAGATTTGAGTGACGAAGGTGTAAAGATTGCAAGGCAGCTTAATGAAGAATTAGGACTTGACGCAAGCTTTATTTGTTGTAATGTTTTAGATGTATCTAATTATATTACAGATTGTTTTGATGTGGTGTTTACAAGTTATGGCGTTATTGGATGGTTGCCAGATTTGAAGCCTTGGGGAGAGATGATTGCCCAGCGCCTGGTTAAAGGCGGAACATTCTATATGGTTGAGTTTCATCCTATTGTTTGGATGTTTGACTATTTGCAACAGCCGCCAGTAATGAGGTATGGTTATATGCAAGATGAAGTCATCTATGAAGAATATGAAGGAACTTACGCAGATGAGAACTCCAAAATGATAAGTAAGGAATATTTTTGGAATCATGGTTTTAGCGCGGTGATTAATGCTTTAACCGAAGCAGGTTTGCATATAGAATACTTGAAGGAACATAACGAAAGTCCCTATGATGTATTGCCAAACCTTGAGAAAGTTGGTTCAGACATGTATATTTCTAAAGATAAATTGTATCCTTTGATTTTTGAATTGAAAGCAACTAAGCCTTAATGTCAGTTTGTGCAAAAGATTAATAATAGTTAGTTTAGTTTCTTCTTCTTTTTTATTAACTCAGGAAATTTGCTTTGAAATTTAGACAATCTTGGAATAGAAATGCGCTTAATGTAAGGATGATTTGGGTGCAAACGTTCGTAATCTTGATGGTAATCTTCACCTACCCAAAATTTTTGAAACGGATATACTTCAGCACCTACCTTAATATTTTCTTTTGTTTCTAAGTGTTTTATTTTGTCTATAATAATTTGTTTTTGCTTATCATTTTGATAAAAAATAATAGAACGATATTGTGAACCATGATCTGGACCTTGACCATTGACTTGTGCTATGTTTTGCGAGCCAAAATAGACATCTACTAAAGTTTTAAAGCTTACTATGTTTGGATTGTAGTGTACCTCAACGGCTTCGGCATGCCCTGTACGTCCTGTATTGCTTAATGCGTAGGTTGGATTCGAAGTATGACCACCAGAATATCCATTGATAACTTCACTGACACCTCTTACACTTTCGTAAATGGCCTCTACGCACCAAAAACAACCACTAGCAAAATAGGCTTTTGCTATACCGTTTTCTATAGGTATTTCTTTAGGTGTAGCATGAATAATGTCTTTTTGCTTGGTATTAATTTGTGCCTGATTTTGACAACTAAACAAAAAGATGGCTAAGCTACATAAAGAAACAATTTTAACTTTCATAAGTTGTAATTTTTAGAGTTGGTCGCTTATAGATTCTATTCCTTAACATCAAATGTGTAAAAAATAATGTAATACTGTTTGAAGCTAAAGAATTGTAATACTTAATAAAAAAAGCCTTTACAATCTGTAAAGGCTTTAAATGTGTTGTTTTCAATAATGGACTATAGTTTAGCGAATAGTTTAGCCATTTTTTCTTTTTGCTCTATAGCTAACTGCTCGTCAACTAAGATACGACCACTGTGCTCATCTGTGATGATTTTTTTACGCGATGCGATTTCCATTTGAACTTGTGGTGGAATTGTAAAGAAAGATCCTCCAGAAGCACCTCTTTCAATAGGTACAACTGCCAAGCCGTTTTTTACATTCTTACGAATACGATTATAAGCAAATACTAACCTGTCTTCAATTAATTCTCTATACTCTTCAGATTTTTTAAGTAATGCATCTTCCTCTTTTTCTGTTTCAGCAAGAATAGCATTTAACTCACCTTTCTTGTGCTTTAAATGTGCTTCGCGTTCTTTCAAACGTTCCTTGGTATTAGAAATGACTTCTATTTTTTGTTCGGTTTGAACTTTAAATTCTTTAATGTGCTTTTCCGCCAATTGAATTTCTAATTCTTGAAATTCAACCTCTTTGTTTAAAGAGTTGTACTCTCTGTTATTTCTAACATTTTTTTGTTGCTCCGTATATTTTTTGATTAAAGATTTGGCTTCTTCAATCAAGTTCTTTTTAGACTTTATTTGTTCGTCTAAGTCTATTAAACTGTCGTTTAATTTTTGAAGTCTTGTATTTAAGCCTTTCACTTCGTCTTCTAAGTCGCGTACTTCTAAAGGCAATTCTCCTCTGACATTTCTAATTTCGTCAACACGAGAGTCAATTAATTGTAAATCATAAAGTGCTCTTAATCGATCTTCTACAGTAACTTCTTTCTTTTTAGCCATGCTTATAAATAC
The DNA here is from genome assembly GCA_013215095.1 of Flavobacteriaceae bacterium. Taxonomy (GTDB): domain Bacteria; phylum Bacteroidota; class Bacteroidia; order Flavobacteriales; family Flavobacteriaceae; genus DT-34. The sequence continues at coordinate 11,777 of JABSPM010000024.1, forward strand.
TTTACAGGATTGGTGTTTGTCTTTGATAAAATGATGGCAAAATTAGGAATTTTTTTTGTAAGATACGTCACTAAAAGATTTTTTGTGTATTGCTCGCTCTCATAATGCCCTATATCGGCTATTAATATTTGATTTTCGGCAGAGAAAAAATCATGATATTTAAAGTCGCCACTTAAAAACACATCTGCACCAACCGCTTTTGCAGCTGAAATAGCAAAGCTACCAGAGCCTCCTAAAACGGCAACTTTTTTAATGTCTTTATGTCGTATTTGTGAATGGCGAACACAACCTGTTTTGAAAGTCTTCTTTACAAATTTTAGAAACGAAAGTTCATCCATTGGAGTTTCAAGTTCAGCAATCATTCCCATACCAATAGTTTGATTGCTATTCTCTAAGGTTATAACTTCATATGCGACTTCTTCGTAACGATGATTTTTAAATAAAGCGCTAAGAACTCTAGATTCTAAATGTTTTTCAAAAATGACTGTTATTTTGGTTTCGACTTCTAAATGTGTTTTTCCTTTTTCTCCTAGAGTAGGATTTGAGTTTTCATTACCCTGGTAGGTCTCTATTCCATCGGTGTCGAAGCTACATTTGAAATAATTACCAATAGTGCCAGCACCAGCTTTAAACAACGCTTTTCTAATACTTACGGCGTTTTCTTTGGGAGCGTATGTGGTTAATTTTTTTATAGTTTTAGACTGCGGAATTAGAATCTTCTGGTGGATTAATCCGAGTTGCTCACATATCATGTGATTTACACCTTGCATAGCATTATCTAGGGCAGTGTGAATGGCAAATATGGCGATGTCATGTTTAATCGCCTTTAAAACAACCCGTTCTACATAGGTTTTGCCTGTTATAGATTTTAGACCTTTAAAAATAATAGGGTGAAAACTGACAATTAAATTACACTGGTTTTCAATGGCTTCATCAACAACAGTTTCTAAGGTGTCTAGTGTTACTAGTATGCCAGTTACGGTGCTATTTTTGTCACCGACAAGAAGACCAACATTGTCAAAATCTTCTGCATAAGCTAATGGTGATAAGGCTTCTATATGTGTAATAACGTCTTTAATAATCATAAAGTATGTGTTTGTGGTCAAATATATAAAAATAGTGTAAATTGAAATTAGTTTGAAAATGGTAAAAGGTGGCGTAATGTTTATTTGGTATAATAATTAGTATCTTGCGCATTAAAAAAATCTGAACATACGAATGAGGGTTCTACGCAAAATATTGTATCCAATAACACCTGTTTATTATGCGATAATCTGGATGAGGAATTGGTGTTATGACCAAGGCTGGATGGCGTCTAAACGTTATGATTTTCCGGTAATTTGTGTTGGGAATTTAAGTGTTGGTGGTACAGGAAAAACACCAATGATAGAGTATTTAATTACTTTATTTAAAACGACATATAGTGTAGCAACGTTAAGTCGCGGCTATAAGCGTTTAACAAAAGGGTTTTATATTGCTAACGAGAGTTCTACAGTGGCAACGGTTGGAGATGAGCCCTTTCAGTTTTATAATAAATTTAAAGGGCAAATTACAGTTGCTGTGGATGCAGATAGGCAACATGGAATAGCCCAATTAAAAGCTAAAATAAATCCAGATATTATCTTATTGGATGATGCATTTCAGCACCGTAAAGTTACTGCTGGATTCAATATTTTACTTACGACATTTGATAAGCTTTATATTGACGATATTCTTTTGCCTACAGGCGATTTGAGAGAGTCTATATCAGGTGCAAAGCGCGCAGATGTTATTGTGGTAACGAAATGTCCTAGTCATTTAAATCAAACGAATAAAGACAGTATTAAACTTCGTCTAAAATTAGAGCCTAGTCAGCATGTATTCTTTAGTCATGTTTCTTATGCAGACACGGTATTTTCTCAAACGCATAAGATGGACTTTTCGGAGCTGCAATCAAAAGTCTTTACATTAGTGACAGGTATTGCGAAACCAAAACCATTAGTGGAATTTTTAGAACAACAAGATATGAAATTTGAGCACTTGAGTTTTAGTGACCATCATGAGTTTTCTATTAAAGAATTAGAACTGTTAAATACAAAATCTTTTATCGTTACCACAGAAAAAGATTACATGAGGCTTCAGGGAAAAATCGTAAGGCCTTTATATTATTTACCAATAAAAGTAGTGGTAGATGAATCGGAATTATTTGAAGAGTTAATAAAGAATTTTATAAGTGATTTTTAATTAATAAAGCCTAGGTTTATGATTGCCTGATAAGGCACTGTATAATTTCTTTTCAAAATAGTCTTGTTTGAAAGGTTTAGATATAATATCACTAAAACCAGCTTCAACAAATTCGGACATTTTATCTTCAATAGTAACGGCTGTTAACGCAAATATTGTAATGTCTTTATTGAATTGTCTAATTTGCTTTGTTGCTTCTAACCCACTAATTCCTGGCATGTGAATATCCATCAAAACGACGTTATAATCAAATTCTCTTACTTTCTCTACAGCATCTTCGCCAGTAGATGTCAGATCACAAGATAAGCCCATTTTTGTTAAGATTTTCTTTGTAATCATTTGGTTAATCTTATTGTCTTCTACTAAAAGAATTTTAATTTCATCTAAATCTAATTCTTTAATCTTTGAGGAGGAGTCAAGTTCCTCTGACGTAACGACTTTGCTTACGGGCTCTTCTAAAGGAATCTCAATGAAGAACGATGTGCCTCTACCAAGTTCACTTTGCATAAAAATCTTACCCTTTAAAATATCTACAATGCCTTTAACAATGGAAAGTCCAAGACCTGTACCGCCATATTTTCTGTTAATTTGAACAGAGCCTTGAGAAAAACTTTCAAACATATTGTCTTGTTTCTCCTTAGTAATTCCGATTCCATTATCTTCAACTTCCAATCTAACCGTATAATTGCGTCGTTTTTGATTAATTTTAGTCACTCTTACCCAAATGTCACCGTCTTTGGTAAACTTAATAGAGTTTCCGATAAGATTAATTAAAATTTGTGAAATTTTTAGCTGGTCGCCATGGAAAGTTTCTGGCAAATTTTTATCGTATTCCAAATGCATTTTAATGTTATTATTTGAGGCCGAATTACTCAGTGCCGCAATAACATTTTCAACTTTATTTTTTAAACTAAATACTTCTTTGTCCAATTCTTCTTTATTCGCTTCAATTTTATTAATTTGTAGAATATCATTTATGAAAGTTAATAAGTAATCTCCTGAAAACTTTAAAGATTTTAAATGCTGTATTTGTTCGGGTTTCGGGTCTTCTTCCAAAAGCATATTGGTTAATCCTGTTACAGCGTATAGTGGTGTTCTAAGTTCGTGTGTTACGGTAGATAAAAAGTTCGATTTTGTCTTAGAGGCAATTTCTGCACGCTCTTTTTCGGTCAATAATTCTTCGTTTTTTTTGTACAACATATTATTAGTTTTTAATCTAATATTATTGTTTTTGTACAAAGAGAGTGTGAGTAATGACAGTATGATGATTAATACCACACTAAGAAAAGTGCTTAATTCTGTTAAGCTTTCATTTTCTTTTTTTTCATCTAGTTTTTCTACTAATTTTTGATTTAAAAATGATTTTTCATCGATGATAAGCTGGGCTTTCTTTTCTGGCACTAAGGTTTCTCTTTTAAGTGCTATAATAGAGTCTTTAATCCGAATATGTTGATGTAAACTTTGAATTGCAAGTTCATAGTCTTGTTGATGTGAGTAAATTTCACTTAGTACAAAATAAGCCCGTTCTATAATTTCTAGAAAATCAATATCATAGGCAAGCGATTTGCCTTTGTTAACCTGAGAAAGTGCTTTATCGAAGTTGTGTTGGGCTAAAGCAACTGATCCACTTTTTATAAGCGCTATACTTTCTGCTCTTGGGCAGTCGTTTTTTTTTGCTAAAATGAGAGCCTCATCAATGGCGTTGTTCGCTTTGTCATATTCTTTAAGGTTCAAATAAACATCTGCTTCATGAAGCGTAACTTTAGTAGTGTATTTATGAAGTTCTTCTTCTTGGAAAATTCGTTTAGAAAATTTAAAATGCTCCAAGGCATTAATGAATTTTTTTTCGTGAAGAAAAATTAAACCATAGGTGTATCGAGTTTTCGCAAGATTAACCCTGTTATCTAGTTGAATTTGAATTTTTAAAGCCCGATTAATAGATGCTGTAGCGGAGTCAATCTCGTTTACCTTATAATACGTTTGAGCGAGTTTAGAATGTATGATACCTGCACTTTCTTTATCTTTAAATTCATTGACCCGTTTTAGAAGTTTATTGAATTCGTTAATAGTGAGGTAATAATTGCCCATTTTGTACTCAACATCACAATTTTGAATAGCCTCATCTATTTCGGTTTTGCTTAATATTTCGTCTTGGTAAATGTTGGCACTAAACACAACAAATAGCGGACAACAGACAAAAACAAAAATTATGTAAAATTTGATTCTGGACACTTCTGTACTAATTTATTAAGTAAGATAATAATTTATTCTATAAAATAGTTTTTTTTTATGTTTATTTATCGATACGACCTATTTTTATGTGCTTATTTTCTTTAAAAGGTCGATAATGCGGTTTGCATAACCACTTTCATTGTCATACCAACCAATAATTTTGACCATGTTCCCTATAACTGATGTCATTTGTGCGTCAAAAATACAGGAATGCGGATTTCCGACAATGTCAATAGAAACGATAGGGTCTTCAGTATATGCTAATATCTTGTTTAAAGTGCTTTTAGAGGCGGTTTCAAATGCGCGATTTATATCGGTAACACTAGTCTTTTGAGATACGTTGAAAGTAATGTCTGTTAATGAGCCATTTGCAACGGGTACTCGGATGCCACAACCTCCTATGGAAGCAGATATTTTAGGGAAAATTTTAGTTAATGCTTTTGCTGCTCCAGTTGTTGTAGGTACTATGGATTGGCCTGCCGCTCTGGCACGACGCAAATCTCTATGAGGTTGGTCGTGTAGGCTCTGATCAGTAGTATAGGAGTGTACGGTTGTAATATAGGCTTGTTCAATGCCACAGAGCTCATCAATGATTTTCATCATAGGCGCAGCATTGTTAGTGGTACATGAGGCATTTGAAATAATATGTTCTGAACCATCTAAAATATGGTCATTTACACCAATGACTATAGTTTTTATATCATCTTCAAGGGGCGGCGCCGATAAGATGACTTTTTTTGCCCCATGAGCAATATGTAGTTCTAAATCTTCGAAAGATTTGAACTTGCCCGAGGCTTCAATAACGACATCAACGTTATAAGGCAGCCAATTGATATGTTTTGGATGCGATGCTCTTAAGAAAGGAACTCGCGTTTGGTTCACTATAAGATGATCCTTATCATGAGAAATATTGTGATTAAAGCGACCATGAATACTGTCGTACTTTAGCAAATGACTTAGAGTCCTAGGATCTGCCAAATCATTAATAGCAACAACCTTTATATAAGGGTGTTCTTGAAGTATTCTAAAAAGTCGTCTTCCAATACGGCCAAAACCATTAATGGCAATATTAATCATATTAGTTGATGTGTTTTTGTGCTCTGTAAGATGATCTTACTAAGGCACTACTTTCTACATGTCGGAAATCTAGTGATTTTCCAATTTCTTCAAATTCCGCAAATTCATCAGGAGTAATAAAACGCTTTACTGGAAGATGTTTTTTACTTGGTTGCAAATATTGTCCAATCGTAACAACATCTACTTTAGCATCGTTTAGCTCATATAAGGTTTCAATAACCTCTTCTTTAGTTTCTCCAAGACCTAGCATAATTCCAGATTTTGTACGTCGTTGACCTTGTTCTTTGAGATATCTCAAAACGCCAAGACTTCTATCGTATTTTGCTTGTATACGAACTTCACGTGTAAGACGACGTACGGTCTCTATATTATGTGATACGACTTCAGGAGCGACATCAACAAAACGATCTAAGTGTTTTTCAATGCCCTGAAAATCTGGGATTAATGTTTCTAATGTCGTTTCTGGATTCATACGCCTTACCGCTTTTACAGTCTCAGTCCAAATAATACTTCCCATATCTTTAAGGTCATCGCGGTCTACACTTGTAAGTACGGCGTGTTTAATGTTCATGATTTTAATCGAACGTGCTACTTTTTCGGGTTCATCCCAATCAACGGTTTCTGGACGTCCAGTTTTTACACCACAAAAACCACAAGACCTGGTGCAAATATTACCCAATATCATAAATGTAGCTGTTCCTTCTCCCCAACATTCTCCCATATTTGGACAGCTACCAGAGGTACAAATTGTATTCAATTTATATTTGTCTACAAGTCCCCTTAGTTCTGTGTATTTCTTTCCTGTTGGAAGCTTTACACGTAACCATTTTGGTTTTGGTTTGCGCGGTAATATGCTAGACGCTGTTTGTGTTTCCATCCATTCAATTTGAATGCTCAAAGATAAGAACATTTCTTGTAATAAAATGATAAAGACAGAAGATAGCAATGATATAAATCAAATCTAAGGATTATACGTAATTTATCTAGGTTTTCAAGCTGGTCAATACACTGATGAATTGGCTTTTTTTGAGTTAGAATATGGGTTCTACTTCAAAAATATCGCAATAAAACGGCAATTTTTTAGACTTTAGTTTATCTAGATTTTTTATTTCAGACTCCATAATAATGCTTACACTTTACATTTTATGAAAAACAAAATTGTATAAGCATTTTATAGAATTTTTCAATGCGAAATGATTGTTTTAGCTGAGGAATAACGATTTGAATAAATTGCATTTTAATGCAGTTTATTTTTTGTTCGGTAACGTAGGTTTAAATTTAGGGAATAGTATCACACTTTTTTCATCTTTAAATGAAGTATGTTGTTTTTTATTATTCCCTTCTAGGTCTATAGAATAAATATTTAGACTTGGAGATATTGTATCATGTGATGAGAAATAAACTCTGTTTACCTCATTATCTGAGAAGAAAGGGAAATATTCCTGAGTATCATCGGATTGGGTTAAGTTTTTAAGATTTGAACCATCCATATTTATACTATATAGGTCTAGATTCATCATAAAAACATATGTATTTCCATCTGGAGATATGGCGGGGAATATGCCACTACCCACACTTTCGTTAGTCATTTCTTTAATTTGAAACCTTTTAGTTAAGTTTGTTCCGTCTGTATTGACAGTATATAACGATTGATAGTCATACTCCTTACTATCTTTTTTTATATCATCTCTAGATGTCCAAAATGAAATCATATCATTAGAATGGCTAAGTGGGAAAAAGTCCCAATGCTCATGATTTGTTAGATTCCTCATATTAGTGCTATCAATAACAGCATATATTTCAGCGTTGCCATCTAAATTTTTGGTAACACAAATTAAACTTCCATCTGAATGCCAATCTAATACCCCTTCATGAAGTTCGCCTTTTGGACTGGTTATCATTTTTAAATTTTGTCCAGTTTCTGAATCCATAGTATAAGTGGCAAGTACTCCATTCACTTTACCAGTAAAAGCTATTTTATTTCCATCAGGTGAATATATTGGCCACGTAGTATTACCATCTTCAACTGTAATGAGTTTTTTCTTATATTTAAAATCAGTTAGAGTATATATGCTTTTGTCGGAAGGACTGTAGTAGGCAATAGTATTTTTACTAGTAGTTACACCAGAATCATTTTTATTGAAGGAAGATTGATTCTTTTTCTCGTAACTACTTTTACAACAGAATAAGGCGATGATGACGGAAAAAGTTAAAGTTAATTTTGTTATTTTTATCATATCTTATTTTTTTATGTTGCCTAACAACTGTATAAACATATTAACTTTATACACCTTATATCTTTTATGTTTCAAATTTAGGAAATCGAGCGGATTTTTCAAATCACTAAATTTATTATTTCTTACATAAGTACAAAGTTCTGTTGTTTTATAGAATTATGACCCTATAAAGTTTGTATCATTCGTGTATTATATCAGTTCTTCTGTTAAATTACACATTAGAAAAATGATGATTTTTTGTGTTAGATAAAAAAGCGTATTTTAAATAAGTAATTAAGGGGTAGAGATGGTATTAAAGGTAGGTCTCAAGCCTTATGATTTACGTTTTTGGATAATTGCTGCTAAGAGTTTTTTTGCTCTAAGGAGTTTTACCTTGATGTTATTCATAGGTTCATTAAGCTCCGTTGAAATTTCGTCATAACTATACTCTTGAAAGTAACGTAGATTAATGACTTCTTGGTAATGCGGTTTTAATTTCTTGATATCTCGCAATAATTTGGCGAGATTTTGTTCTGTAATGATTTTATCCTCTATGCTTGGTGAGGCATCAATTATGCTACGAACATGTGCATCATGGTCACGTGATGTTTCATGGGAGACTAATTTCTTTTTTTTTCTTAAAAAATCAATATGAATATTTTTGGATATGGTAATTAACCAAGTCTTAAATTTATAGTCTTCGTTGAAAGAATTGATTTTATCAAAAGCCTTGGAAAATGTTTGAATCGTTATGTCTTCAGCGTCATTTTCGTTTTCGGTGCGTTTTAAAAGAAAACCATACACATCATTCCAATATGTGTCTAATAACACGTTAAAGGCAAATTGATTGTTCTCTTTGGCTTTTTGGATGGCGTCTTTTATTTCCAATGACTTGGTTTTGAAATGAGATTTGTGATAAATATAAGGAATTGTACAATAATTAAAAATAATTCTAGAAAAGGAAGCAGAATTATTAAATCCGTTTCGTTGAGCTTTTTTGCAGAAACACCAATGCTTATGAATTGTAATGCAATTCTAAAAACGGTCAAGCCTAAAACGAATTCCCATCGGAAACCTAATAAAAGTAAGGTTATCGCAGTTGTCCAAAATAAGAATTGTGAGCTATAAAATAAGCCAAGTAAAAACTGATGTTTAAATTTGTAATGTTTGGCTGTAGAAACATGTCTTCGTTTTTGTTGAAACCAATCTTTAAATGCGTCTTTTGCTATAGACGCTGTAAAACTATCTTTAGAAAAACAGATGGCAGTATTGTGCTTGGTTGCAACTTGATTTACAAATAAATCATCGTCACCTGAACGTGTTTTTATATGGTTTATAAATCCACCAACATTAAAAAATTCTTCTTTCCGATAAGCTAAATTTCTGCCAACCCCCATATATGGTAAGCCAATAATGCTGTAGGAGAAATACTGAACCGCTGTTAGGAGTGTTTCGAATCTAATAACTTTGTTTAAAAAATTATGTTTTTTTTTGTGATACGCACCATAGCCAAGAACTAAAGATTTTTCATTAGAAAAATGGCTGGTCATTTCTGAAATCCATTGCGGAGATAAGGGTTCACAGTCGGCGTCCGTAAAAAGCAGAAGCTCATGTGTACTGGCTTTAATTCCTAATGTAAGCGCATATTTTTTGTTACCCCAAAATGCTTCAATACTCTTTACATTTACAATCTTAATGTTATCGTGACTTACTTTAAATGATTTCATGACCTCTAAAGTGTCATCATAAGAGGCGTCATTTATTAAGACGATTTCATAGTTTTTATAATCTTGACAGATGACTGAATGTAAAAATCGTTTAAGATTTTTAGATTCATTTTTAGCACAAATAATAACGGATACTGGCGTGTTTTTACGCGTTTTTTTATGCTCCTTAACAAAGGCAAATTGCATAAAAATAACCCCATAATAAAAGGCTTGGCAAGCTATAGTTCCAATGAAAATGTAAAACAAAAAGTCTAATGCAAGCATTGAATGTTACGAATGTTGAGGTTCGTTACAGTCTTTGTATTGAGATGGGGTTTTTCCACAAAATCCACAAGATTCACCCTCTTGATTTAACATAGGATTTTCGCTTGCACAAGTTCCTGCAAATTTTCCATCTTTTTTTGCCCAAATTTTAATGGCAATACCACCAATAGCTAGACTTAACAATCCTAATGTTATTAATAAAAGTTTCACGCTTCAAATATTTAGGTCACAAAGATAAATCTTTTTCCTTGATAACCTATAGTTTCGAAAGGCTAATACGTAATTTTAAGTGAGGTGAATAGTCTTTTGTGCATTTCAAGAGTTGTGACTTTTTTGGCTTTTTAGGGTCAAATAAATGTATTAACTAATTTATAAAATAGAATTATGAAAAAATTATTTGCAGAATTATTTGGAACATTTTGGTTGGTGTTTGGCGGTTGTGGTAGTGCAATATTTGCTGCAGGTTTTCCTGAGTTAGGTATTGGTTTTGCTGGAGTTGCTTTGGCTTTTGGTTTAACTGTATTAACTATGGCTTATGCTGTGGGGCATATTTCTGGTGGTCATTTTAATCCCGCTGTTTCTTTTGGTCTTTGGGCAGGAGGAAAGTTTGAACTTAAAAATCTTTTAGGATATATTGTTGCACAATTGGTTGGTGCTTTATTGGCTGCTGGAGCTTTGTATACAATTTTTTCAGGTGATGTTGGTGGGTTTGCGGCTAATGGTTTTGATGAATTGTCGCCAGGAAAGTACACTATGACTTCGGCGTTAATGGCAGAATTTTTATTAACCTTCTTTTTCTTAATTATTATTCTTGGAAGTACACATAAAAACGCACCAAAAGGGTTTGCTCCAATAGCTATTGGTCTTGGATTAACATTGATTCATTTAATTAGCATTCCTATTACTAATACGTCTGTAAACCCAGCAAGGTCAACGAGTCAGGCATTATTTGCTGGTGGTGATTACACAGCTCAATTGTGGTTGTTTTGGTTGGCTCCAATTGCAGGAGCAATTGTTGCGGGGTTAGTTCATAAATATTTATTTGAGGAGGCTTAGTCTATCTTGATGTTCAACTAAAACAGCTCGCAGTAAAAATGCGAGCTGTTTTAGTTGAATTCAATATTATATCTTATCAATTTTCTTTTTCAAGTTCGATTTGTGCAACTTCTTTAGCTTTTGAGCCTTGATTTCCATCTTTGTTTTCTATTGTAATACTTAGGCTTAAAGCATCTTCGACATAGGGTACAGATTTTAGTTTTCTGTCATTAATGTCTAAGATACCCAAATCAACCATTTTGTCATTAACTTGAGCCCACATTTTATAATACTGTTGGTCAGATAATTTTGGTAATGATACGACGTCAATAAGAGATGACTTATCAATAGGATTGATGTATGCAACCGTTTTTAAGTCTTTGGCTCTATCATTGCCTCTTAACACATATTTTTGAGTTTCAGGATTATTTAGCTTTTCCAAAGCCTTTGCAATTTCGCCTAGTTTTTTATTATTGGAAGCAATATCACTATGTAAATCAAAAATCTCACTTGCGATGGTGTTATTTTCATCTTTAAGTGTTTTACTTTCGTTGTAAAAGATAAAAGAGGTCGTGGCAAAGATTAAAGCCGCTACACTTGCGGCAATGCCAAACCATGGCGGAACACCTTTAGCTGGTTTCATAGCAATTACAGGCTTGTCATCAATGGCTTCTAAGATGTCGTCTAAAATAAAAGATGGGGGTTTAGAACCTTCTGCCAGAGCGTTTAGTTCTAATTGTTCCTGTAAAAGGTCATACGTTTCTTTAAGCTCTGGATATTGAATAAGAAACCCTTCTATCTTTTTGTTTTCGGCAGAAGAAGTGGCTCCCATTACATACCTATCCAATATACCAGATTCTAAAAAATCGTCAATTTTCTTATCCATGATTATACATTTTAAGGATTGTATATTTTTTTAAGTTCTCGCAATCCAATTTTTAATCTAGACTTAACTGTGCCAAGAGGAATGTCTAATGCTTCACAGGCCTCTTGTTGTGTCATCCCTTCAAAATAAAGCGCTTTTAGTACAACTTGATATTTATAGTCTAAGGTTGCAACATACTTTTTTAGATCAATAGTGTCTTGATTTAGCGCTCTTGTCGGTAATTTATATACGTTAGAATTAGTGATTTGGATTTCTTTTTCAACTTTCTTTTTTTGGCTTCTCAATTTGTCAATAGCCGTATTTCTAGCAATGCGATAGAGCCATGTGAAAAGCTTGGCTTTTTGTGGATCATATTTTTTTGAGTATCTCCAAATTTTCACAAAACTTTCTTGCAGTACATCTTCTGCTAAAGCATTATCGTTGGTTATGTTTTTAATGACCCCAAATAGCGCATTGGAATAATGTTCATAAATTAAAGGAATCGCCCTTTGGTCTTCTTCTTGAAGTAAACTTATGATATGTTGTTCTAGCTTTGAAATGACAGTTATTTTTTGTTTCGGGCGATTAAATTAATAAATTGATTTTTAATTATAAGTCCTAAGCTGTTTTTTTGTTAAATAATATTAACTTCTGCTTCCAAATGAATTTCAAAAATACGTTGAATTGTATCTTGAATAAGTTTGGAAAGTTTTAGAATTGCTTCACCTTTTGCATTACCATAATTAACCAAAACTAAAGCTTGTTTTTTGTGTACTCCATAATTTTCAAAAGTTTTGCCTTTAAAACCTGCCTTTTCGATGAGCCAACCCGCAGGGATTTTAATTTCTGTTTCAGAAATTTTATAGCTGGGTATTTCTGGGAAATTGTTTTTTAATAGTTCAAACTCTTGCGCTGTAACTACAGGGTTTTTAAAGAAACTTCCGCTATTACCAATATTTTTTGGATCTGGTAATTTAGAAGTACGAATAGCAATTACGGCATTGGAAACGTCTTTAATGGTTGGTGAGACAATATTTAATCGTTGAAGTTCAGCTCTTATTGTACCATAATTGGTTCTGATGTTGTGCTTTTTTTTAGATAATTTAAAGCTTACACTAGTAATGATATATTTGCCTTTATGACTGTTTTTGAATATTGAATTTCGATAGCCAAAATCACAAGATTTATTAGAGAACTGTACCATTTCGCCCGTAGCTAATTCTAAGGCATCGCAATGTTCAAAAACATCTTTAAGTTCTACACCGTAAGCTCCTATGTTTTGAATAGGCGCTGTACCAACATTCCCAGGGATAAGCGATAAATTTTCTATACCTCCAAAATCATTTGCAATGCACCACATTACAAAGTTGTGCCAGTTTTCTCCAGCATTTGCCTTAACCCATACCCAATCTTCTTCTTCTTTTATAATAGAAATGCCTTTGATGTTAACATGCAATACAAGCCCATTAATATCTTGAGTTAAGAGTATGTTGCTACCGCCACCTAAAATAATTTTTTTAGTGGGTTCTTTTAGGGCTATAGCTTCTTTGAGTTCTTCTAAACTATTTATTGTTGCAAAAAAACGTGCTTTAGTGTCTAAGCCAAAGGTGTTATAAGGTTTTAAAGAAATGTCCTCTAATAGGTGCATTAAGAATTGTATTGATTTAAAGCTTCTCTTAAAATTTCTACCGAAGACATTAAATCTTCTTTATTAAGTACGTAAGCAATGCGCACTTGGTTTTTTCCTAGGCCTGGAGTGGAATAAAATCCAGCGGCTGGTGCAACCATTATAGTTTTATTATTGAGGTTGAATTTTTCTAATAGCCATTGCGCAAAATCATCGGCATCTGTAATGGGTAATTCTGCAATACAATAAAATGCTCCTTTTGGTTTTGCAACTCTTACTCCTTCAATAGTTTCTAGTCCCGCAATTAAGGTGTTTCTTCGTTCTACATATTCAGTAATCACATCATCAAAATAACTTTGTGGCGTATCTAAAGCGGCTTCACTGGCAATTTGAGCGTATGTCGGTGGTGATAAACGAGCTTGTGCAAATTTTAATGCGGTGTCAATCACAGCTTTGTTTTTTGAGACAATGCACCCAATACGTGCACCACACATGCTATAGCGTTTCGATACAGAATCAATCATTATTGTATGCTGCTCTAAACCAGATTCTTGCATTACAGAATAATGTTCTGTGCCGTCATAAGCAAACTCTCTATAAACTTCATCAGCGATTAAGAATAAATCGTGCTTTTTTACAATTTCGGCTAATTTTTTAATTTCTTCTTTACTGTATAAATAACCTGTTGGGTTTCCAGGGTTACAAATAAGAATAGCTTTTGTTTTTGGGGTAATTAATTCTTCAAATGCTTCAATTGGAGGTAGGGCAAAATCATCTTCAATTTTTGACACTACAGGGACAACTTTAACAGCTGATGAGGTTGAAAATCCATTGTAATTGGCATAAAAGGGTTCAGGGATAATAATTTCATCATCAGCATCCATAATACTACCAAATGTAAATAATAGCGCTTCACTTCCGCCTGTAGTTACAATAATGTTATCTGCAGAAATATGAATGTCATTTTTAGCATAGTAATCCGCTATTTTTGTTCTGTATGTTTCTGAGCCTTCAGAACGGCTATACGCAACAACTTCTAAGGTATTGTTCTTAACGGCATCTAATGCGATTTGAGGAGTTTTAATGTCTGGCTGTCCTATGTTAAGGTGGAATACTTCTACACCTCTTTTTTTTGCGTCCTCTGCGAATGGTACCAATTTACGAATTGGCGATTGAGGCATTGCTTTTCCTTTGTTTGATATACTTGGCATTTTAGTGGTATTTAGAAACGCAAAGTTGCAAAAAAATATCTAAAGTGTTATTTAAAATAATTGGGTTTGTTTTAGGAATTAACTGAAACTTGATAATTTAAAACCTAAAGCGTAAGAAATGGTATAAAGAAAACACTAAGGATTCATTAACTCGTGTAGGGAATATGCTATAAATAAAAACATCCAGTGCAATTTTATGCATTGGATGTTCATCTTCATTGAAGCACCTAATCGTTTGGGTGTTCTCGATTACATGTGTTTTATTGCTCAATAATACTTTTGCTCTTTTTTTTCACAACGCTAGTTTTGTTTGGGTCAATCACATTCCCTTTAATCTTGAGCGCAATAATTGAACGTTTTGCATTGGAATTTACCGTAATTGTTTTTCTTATAGGGTTAACACGATTGGTGTCATATTTCACCTCTATCTCTCCTGTTTCACCTGGCATTATTGGTTCCTTTGGTTTTTTTGGAACGGTACAACCACAGGATGATTTTACTTTAGTAATTATTAAAGGTTCATTCCCTGTGTTTTTAAACTTAAACACGCGCACGCCGTCAGCACCTTTTTCAATGGTACCATAATCTATAGTTTCAGTCTCAAATTCAATCTTAGCTGTCTTGTCTTGAGCATTAACAGCAAATCCGATTAATCCTATAAATAAAAATGTAAATAACTTTTTCATCACTATGTTTTTAAATTCAATGTAAACTTAATCACTTTTTATAAATTCTGCAAAAATTATATACATAATACGCTCATGATTGTACATAATATTGTTTTAATTGTATATTATAATTTTACAGAATTTAAAATATAAGTACTTTTGTGAATTAATATACAAAAACTATTCCAAAGTATGTCAAATTCACAATATGATGCTAGTAAAGTAGAAAGCAAATGGTATAATTACTGGATGAAAAATAATTATTTTCATTCATCACCAGATGAAAGAGAACCTTATACCATAGTGATTCCACCGCCAAATGTCACAGGAGTTTTACATATGGGTCACATGTTAAACAATACGATCCAAGATGTTTTGATTCGTCGTGCTCGTTTACAAGGAAAAAACGCATGTTGGGTGCCTGGTACAGACCATGCTTCTATTGCCACGGAAGCGAAAGTCGTGGCTAGGCTAAAGGAGCAGGGCATAAATAAAAGTGATTTAACACGCGAAGCGTTTCTTAAGCACGCTTTTGAATGGAAAGACCAATATGGTGGCATTATTTTGGAACAATTGAAAAAACTCGGCGCCTCATGTGATTGGGCACGTACAAAGTTTACGATGGATGATGATATGAGTGCGTCTGTAATTAAGGTTTTTGTTGATTTGTATAATAAAGGTCTGATTTATCGTGGGTATCGCATGGTAAATTGGGATCCAGAGGCAAAGACAACGTTATCTGATGAAGAGGTCATATACGAAGAGCGTCAAGGAAGTTTATATTATTTGCAATATGATATAGTAGGCGCTACAGAAAAAGTTACAATTGCAACAACACGACCAGAAACTATCCTTGGAGATACTGCAGTATGTATTAATCCAAATGATGATCGTTATACCCATTTAAAGGGGAAACAGGTAATTGTACCTCTATGTAATCGTAAGATTCCGATTATAGAAGATGAGTATGTAGATGTAGAATTTGGAACAGGTTGTTTAAAAGTAACCCCTGCACACGATGAAAATGATAAGGTGTTAGGTGATAAACATAAACTTGAAGTTATAGACATATTTAACGAAGATGCAACCTTAAATTCGTTCGGATTACATTACGAAGGAAAAGATCGTTTTGTTGTTCGAAAAGAAATTTCAAAAGAGCTTGAAGAAAAAGGTTTTCTCTTAAAAGTCGAGCAACACACCAATAAAGTTGGTACTTCTGAGCGTACTAAAGCTGTTATAGAACCGAGGTTATCCGATCAGTGGTTCTTAAAAATGGAAGAATTGGTTAAGCCAGCATTAGAAGCTGTGTTTGGTGAAGATAGAGCGGTAAAATTATTTCCGCGAAAGTTTGAGAATACGTATCGTCATTGGATGACTAATATTAGAGATTGGAATATCTCCCGTCAATTATGGTGGGGGCAACAAATTCCTGCATATTATTATGGCGATGGGAAAGAAGATTTTGTGGTTGCCGAAACGAAAGAAGCAGCCCTAAAATTGGCCCAAGAGCAAACCAAAAACTCTGAATTACTATTAGAAGAGCTGCATCAAGATCCTGATGCTTTAGATACTTGGTTCTCATCTTGGTTATGGCCAATGAGTGTCTTTGATGGTATTCGTAATCCTGAAAATGAAGAAATACAATATTATTATCCAACCAATGATTTGGTAACAGGACCCGATATTTTATTCTTTTGGGTAGCACGTATGATTATAGCTGGTTACGAATATAAAGATCAACGCCCTTTCGAAAACGTCTATTTAACGGGGTTAGTGCGCGATAAGCAACGCAGAAAAATGAGTAAGTCTTTAGGTAATTCACCTGACGCCCTAAAATTGATTGAGGATTACAGTGCAGATGGTGTTCGTGTTGGTCTGCTATTGAGTTCAGCTGCAGGTAATGATCTGTTATTTGATGAAGCTCTGTGCCAACAAGGAAAAGGGCTTGGTAATAAAATTTGGAGTGCTTATAATTTAACACAACTCTGGACCGTTTCTAAAGATATAGAACAACCTATTGCTAGTACAATAGCCATTGATTGGTATAGGTCTAAGTTTAATGCAGTGGTGACTGAAATTGAAGATCATTATAGTAAATATCGCTTGTCTGATGCTATTATGGCAATGTATAAACTTATTTATGATGATTTCTGTGGATGGTTGCTAGAAATTGTGAAACCTGCATATCAACAACCTATCGATGCAAAAACCTTTAATGATGTGATTGGAATTTTTGAAGATAACTTGAAAATTTTACATCCATTTATGCCTTTTATTACTGAGGAAATATGGCAATCTTTGAAGGAAAGAACAACAGAAGAGGCTTTAATTATATCGAAGTACCCAGTAATAGATACTTGTGATGAGGACCTAATTAATGATTTTGAATTTGCAACAAAAATTGTTTCAGGAGTAAGAACGATTCGAAAAGAAAAAAATATTGCTTTTAAAGAAGCAATTGCACTTTTTGTAATGAATAATGAATCCTATACCAAGCGTTTTGATGTTGTAATTAAAAAGTTGGTAAATGCTAATGAAATTAATTATGTTAACGAGAAAGTTGATGGTGCCTCATTTAGGGTGAAATCTAATGAGTATTTTGTACCAATTTCTTTAGATAATATTAACGTAGAAGAAGAAATAGAAAAACTGACAAAAGAACTCAAACGTGCTGAAGGGTTTTTAGTGGGGATTCAGAAAAAACTATCAAACGAACGTTTTGTGAGTAATGCCCCTGAGACGGTGATTGCATTGGAACGTAAAAAAGAGTCTGATACTGTAGCTAAAATTGAAACACTGAAGGCAAGTTTAGCGACCTTATAGTAGTACTAGTTTAGATTGAAAAATGGTATAAAAAATGTATCCCTCCGAACAACTACGCTTTCTCTTTTTTAGAAAAATGATGATTTTTTGTATTAGATAAAAAAATCAGTCATACATAACCTTAGTTAAGAGTTATTTTATTTTGAAAGATAATGCAAAAAAGCGCATTTTAATTTAGTAATAGAGATGGTGTTATAGAATCTTCTGCCAGATTATTTCCAAGTTCCAATCTAGGGTCAAGAGTAACAGTTTCTAGTTTATGATACTGATTGATATAATATGCTATACACTTTCCCATTTGTTGCCATCAAAAAGTCCAAATTCTGTTCTAATCATTTATTCTGTTTGTTTTTTCGCATTGGCTGCAACGGTTAGTGTAAATGGTCGTTTTAATGCATTTTACATAGTGTTCTAGTTATTTGTTCAGATTTTGCGCTTCGGCAATCCGAACACTAGTTATTGGCATTAGTTTTTTCTTATTCCAAATCCTTTAGGAGCCATTAGTTTCCCTGAATCATACATGTTTATATAAATTGAAATAGTGTCCTTTGATCCTTCCCAAGTCACTCTATAATTATCAAGCATAACTTTATTACCAAAAACTGCTTTATCACTTTTAATTGGACAGCAGCTTCCAGATCTATAATATGAAATAGCTTCTCCGTTAGGACCAGAAAGAGCATTTAAATATCTTCTCTCATTTTTAGGTCCACTATCCTCGCTTCCAACTTCAATCGGGTTTTTTGGAGAAAGTCCATATGAAGAGACTGAAGAAATTTCTGTAATCACGAAAGTGTTATCATCTAATAACGTTTGCTTAACATTTTTAGATACATTCTTAGTAGTGGAACAAGAAAATAAGCTAAGAAGGATAAAAGTAATAATTAATTTAGTTTTCATATTGTAGTTTTAATTGATGCCAACATGGATATAGGACATATGTCCTATATATTACATGTGTTTTTACTTACAAATATAGTGTATTTCTGATGTTTTTGTATTACTATGTCCCAAAAGAGTTTGTATATACCTTAAATCTGTTCCATTCTCTAATAGGTGAGTTGCAAACGAGTTCTAAGTATATGGTGAGTATCCCGAAGGGTATGCACTATATATTTTGTTGTGCTTTCGTTATTTTATTTCTACTGTTTTAAATATTATTTTCAATTCACTTTGATCAAATTCCATATCTGACTTTATTCCAATTGATAATTCATTTTTTAAGTCACCATAAATAGGTTTAAAATTCACACTAGAAATATTTGGATTTTCTTTGTTTTTCCATAGTGCGATTGTTCTTTTATAATTACCAATCGTGTCAATAGTCAATTCGTAATTCTCAAATTTTCTTCGTTCTTTATCTGGTATACAGAAAGGGATTTTAAATTCAACCTTATCATAATTAAATGTGTAATAATACTCACAATCATTTTTAAAACCATTTTGATTAGCAATGCTATCAGTCATTTTATATAAAGTCAAATTTTTTACTTTTCTGATGATCTCACTTGGATTTACTGCACCATTTTCGTCTTCATAAGGTTTCAAGTTTATTTTGTTGAAGAATTTTTGGGTAGTCTCAAAGTCCATTCTATTTCGGATTCCTTCAATATAACTTTCCTTATTTAAAGGAGGTTCTGGTGAATACCAACCATAGTCAAAAATGAAAGTTGACTTTTCGTTTTTGATTTCTCCAACATAAGAGTCTATTCCATCAATCCTTTTGTATTTAAAATCTTTTGGAAGAATAATACTGAATAAGTCAAAATCAATTAAATGACTATTTCCGTCATTTTGAGAAATGTATTTCACTCCATCATTACAGCTTATGAAGAGTAAAAATGAAGATAATATGATTATTTTTTTCAATATGATTATTTTTTTTAATGAAGCACAACGTCCCAGCTATGCACAGTAAGGGATTTCGAAGAGAAAACCTTTCCCATTGCACTGAGCCAAAGCGTTGTATTTTGTTTTTAACTTATTCATTTTTAAAGCCAAATCAACGATTTGGCGGACCTTCTAAGAAAACCAATCTTTCAATTTAGCAATGAACCCCTTATTGGGTATAGCTCTTGTTGTGTGTAGTGTTTTTTCTTTTTCATTTGAAGCGGCTACTATTCCATGAGCTTTAGTCATTCCTTCATTTCCGTTATATATAGCATTCCACCCTCGTTCACCGCGATCAATAAATTCTTGCGTGGTCATTGAAATTCCGCTAAATGATTCAATTTCCAATTCTTCAAACCAAATTCTTAAATCAAGGGTTTTGCACTTCTCACTAAAATGCTCAGAGAATATGTCAATAGTATTTATATCATTTTGACCTTCGACCAATGAAATATCGAAGCTTGAATTATTCTGCCATTTCTGAAATTCTTTTTCTGAGTTTTCGACATTTATAAACTCCCATCCATACATTGAATGACCGTTGTAGTTCATTAATTTTTCGCTTAACTCTTCCGGTTCGAATTTTTCCGTTTTTGCTGATTCATCATTCCATTCCCCAAGTTTCAGTTTGCCTGCTACTCGACTAACTCCATTAAAGGTAATAACCACTCTTGAGTCTTCGGGAATTGTCAAGTCTTTATTCATTGCAACAGTTTCTAAAATTACTGAAACCTGATTCAACTTTCGGTCAATTGAAAATTCGGTTAGTCTTGACTCATTAAGTGCAAGATTCAAACTATCTCGTATTTCGGTCGGTATTTTCATTTTGCATTCTGAGTAACGTTTCTACTATCCCTTGATTTCACTGGCTTTCATGACGGTTGGACTTTTCTCATTCTGGCATCTAAATTAGCGATTTGTTTTTGAAGTTCACGTACTTTTCTCTTTCTTTTTTGATCTAAATACTCATAAACTGTTGGTGGATTGTATTGCTGATTTTTAAATAATATATTCCAAAGTATTGTTGCGAGTTTTCTAGCAGTGGCAGAAACTGCAACGGACGTACCGTCTCTGTGTAAGAATAGTAAGGGATTAAAACACACTAAACTTTTGGCTAATTACTAAAACCCCTATTATTTTTACACTTTGTTGGCATTTCGTTGTTTATTTTCAAGAAACGGATTGTACATCATAATTGCGTGATTTTCCACAAGCATTTTTTCAGATTCAGATTCATTATTTCGTTCAATTTGAAAAATCTGATTATGTCTAGAATAACCACCCCATAACTGCTGCTTAATCATATGGTTTCTTTCCTCAACCTTGAATTCTTCAGTAATGGTATGTTTACTCAATAATTCTCCATTTAGATGTGTTTTGTCAAGCCACAATTTTAGTTGAAATGTGTTTTCTGTTTCGTTTTCAACCTGTAAATCGATATAGTTGTATGAAAGAGTCGCGCCAGCCCCAAATGGAACTTTTCTATTTACATCTGGAAAAACGTCAAATCCGTGTCTATATCTTTCTGTTATGTTAAGAGGTGA
Organism: Flavobacteriaceae bacterium; assembly: GCA_013215095.1. GTDB lineage: Bacteria > Bacteroidota > Bacteroidia > Flavobacteriales > Flavobacteriaceae > DT-34. The sequence goes on from JABSPM010000024.1 coordinate 33,179, forward strand.
ATGGGCAAAAATCCAAAATAGAAGATTCCCTAGTTGACAAAGTCCACCTCCAGTATCTTTTCCAATGCTACCTTGATTTAAAACAAGTCCATCTAAATATCCTTTATTTCTTGTTGGTCGACCTAAAAGTTTCCAAATAGAAAATGTTTCTCCTGGTTTAATTAAAACATTATCAATTTTAGATATAGCGATTTTTAAATTTATACGTTTATTTTCCTGTAAATACAAATCAACATCTTTAAGAGGTCTCAAAATCATTGATTTGTGTTTAAATACTGAATTCTTTAAAGATTCAAGCTGTTTTATTTTAGACCATTTTTTAGCTCCAAAAAACCAATCAAATTTGCGCTTAATAATGAAATACTCCTTGCCAAGTATTTGTCTTATTCGACTTCTATTTATTGGTTTTTCTATTTCGTTCATTTTTTCTCGCAATGAATGGCAAAGGTCTCGTATAACCTTCAGTTACGGGTTTAAAGTTACTGTTTTTCGGTTAAGCACTGACGTTAGCAATTCAAAGTGAATTCTGATGTAGTCGAATCCGCCGTAATTGCGGTTATACATTGTTGTAAGCAGTTTTTTAACTTTCTAAAAATTGCAAATCCAAATAGTTGTTATTCGGATTTTTAGGGTCAACATATAATTCCGTTTCCTGTTTAATCGCAAAGTGCATTTTTAATTTCGTTGTGTCCATATCAATATTCAATTTGTATTTAATTGAGTCATTTTTGTATGGAACATCTATCAGTATTACGTTATGATTAACATCAATATATTCATTCCGAGTGTTGTATCCGCTTCCGACTTCTATTTCTTGTTTGTAGCTATTGCTCTGTATTTCTAAATTATCTAAATTGACAATAACTTTATCTCCGCTTCTAATTAGGTCAGAAATTCTTTTACTTTCCTCATTCTCCGCTTTATCAATCAGAATTTTAGTTCTTAGCATATAAATTAGAAAAGGTAAAATCAGAACTATACCTAATGCTACAAAATAAAAATTAGTTTCTCCTGTAGAATTATATCTTCCTCTTCCGCCAATTCCTGCATAAATAATTATGCATCCTAAAAATGTAAGTCCAGTAAAAATCCAACTCCCAAAATCAGATAGTATTTTTTTAAAGTTCATCAGTTTCTTAAATGAAGCACAACGGAATTGTGTATAGTTAGTTGCTTGGTTAAGCAACTAATTTAGTAAACAAATACGAACCTGAGAAAATTCCGAAGGAATTTTCCAAATAATCACTAGCCAAAGCAATTAATTATACACGTTGTTGTAAAACGTTTTTTATTTATTCAATTCGGATTAGTTGTTTTTCTACAGGTTTTGAATTTCCGTATTTTTCATTGAATTCCTTAACCGTATTATCGTAATTGTCAATTAGGTCAACTTTAATTGCAAGTTGATTTTTTTCCGCATCTGATACTGCTCCGACAACACCAGTATTTGCAACATCGTTTTTTGAAATATTCCAGTTAAAGGTTAAATCTCCGATATAGTATATTTTATTGGCTTCTAAATCTACCGATAAATAATTGTCAGTTATGTTTTTTCGATATTCGTTGTATTGAAGCAGAGAGATAAAATGTTTTCCTTTTGGTAATTTCATAAAGACATATCCGTCTTTTTCAACCCAAATAGCGTTTTTTCCCCATAGTCTTTCATCCCAGAGAAAGTTCCACTTTGTATTTATTTTTTCTCCATCATTATTTATAAATGCACGAGCAATTATAATGGCTTCATCATTCTCGATTTCAGTTGTTTTCAGTTGTCCGCTTGCACAACCAATTAGCAATCCTAAAAAAGGAATTATTAAATATTTTAATCTCGTTTTCATTTTTTTGTCAAATGTTTTACAACGTTTTGGCTAAGCTGCGTTTTAATGCAGTTTAGGTGGTGTTACCCAACGTTTTTATTTTATTTTTCCAAGTTTTTTCCCAATCAGAAGCATAATCATTGTTAGGGTTCCAATTCCAATAAAGAAATATCCTCCATATTTATCTTTGTTCCCTCTAATAAAGTATGCTTTTCCATTTTTGTCAATAAATTGAACAGTTTTATTTAAACTCAAATTTTGATTCTTCTGTAAAGGTGTTTTATCTGCATAATAAACTGTAATTTCATCACCAATTTTCAGTTTGTCTATTTGCTCAAATTTCGGACTAAAATCACCAACTTCCTTTCCAATGAATAAATCAAAAACCAATTCGTAGTCAGTTATATGTATGAATCTGTGATCTCTTTTTTTTAGATTTCCATATGTTTTTTCAAAAAAATCTATTTTTCCAGTTACGTTATCAAAATCATTTTTTTCTTTTCCACTCCTAACGGATAAATAAATTCCAAATCCAATTATTATAACACATCCTAATATTAGTTTGTAAAATATTCCTTTAGGGTCTTTTTTTGTCATTTTAGTTTAATTTTTTCTAATGTTGGGTAACGGTCTTGTATAAGATTAGTTGCGTGGTTTAAGTACCTAATTTAGCAAATACAAACCGAATAGAAAATCCTTGCGGATTTTCGTAAGCAAGCTTGCAACAGCAATTAATTTTATACGGTGTTGTAGCACGTTATTATTTTAATATTTATAACTCAATAATTCAATTTCTTTATCATAGGGTGTAAATATTTTTGAGTTTTTTATTACAATTGGAAAATAGTCAAAACCTGATTTGTACTTATAAGGAAATGTAACAGCCTTTTTTAGACTAAAAATTAGTTCTTTTATCAAATCAATTGATTCATTATCTGCTTTTGAAATAATCGATACATCAATTATTTTTTTATTATTTCCCGTTTCTATTTCCACTAAAAACCAACTGTCAATAATTGATTCGTTTAATTTTAGTTTGTAGAAGCGTTTTTTAATTTTTTCATAAAATTCATCATTTACTCCAATGTCCGCTTTTTGTTTACACCGAGAAGGTCCAATTATCTTTAGTCGTTCTAAAAATATGATTCCAGTAAATGTTGCATTGAAATGATTATAATACAATTCATTTCCTAAAGCTGGTGATATAGACACTCCTTTTTTGAAAGTAAAATTTTCAAAATATTCTTTTCCATAATTTGTGTTTGCAGTGTAAAAGTTCCATTCTCCGTCTGGTAATCCGCTTTTTACATTTCCGGTTAATTTGGATTTTTGAGAACCCGAAATAGACATATAAAGGCTATCAATAAATTTTCCATTTCCATTCTCAACAATAATTTCTCCTAGTTCAGTACGCTGTTCCAATAGGAATTCGTTATTGTTTTTATAAATCACTTTTTTTATTGATTTACCATTTTTTGAGAAGCTCTCCCAAATACCTGTTCTGTTTCCTAAATCATATTCAAATTCCATTTTCTTTTCCCCGTTTTTATAAAATGAATTGAATTTTCCGTTTAGTTTACCATTTTGATATGAGCCAGTTAAGAATAAATCATCATTAGTGTAAAAAACTTTTAAAGAATCTTTGAATTGAAAAAGTCTGTCGTCAAATTCTGCAATTAAGTAATATTTAGAGCAATCTTTGTAGGAGATACGAAAAACTCCGTCTAAATAAATTTTGACTTTTCCGTCTTGAGTTTTTTCTATTAAATCATCAAAATTTTCAGATTCTTGTGCATCTAAATCTGTGCAAAAACAAAGCAAAAAAATTGTTAAAAGTTTGAATGTTATTTGAAAATATTTTTTCACTAATCATTTTGGTTTTAATGTGCTACAACACCCAAATATAGGCATTGCGGTTATTATTATTTTAATTATGGCGGTTATCCAAATATAGTGTAAATATATAAACAATTGTAATTCAGTTAGTTTTTTTATATTTAGAGTGATAATTATTTTTGTAAAGCGAATGTTATGCTGTCAA
>JABSPM010000025.1 GCA_013215095.1 Flavobacteriaceae bacterium
ATTAAGTTCAAGTTATATTTCATTTACGCTGCATTTTGTTGTTTAATCAAATACCTTTTAAAAGGTATTTGATTGTCAATTCCTTGGTGTCTTCTTTCATTGTTATAATAGTTAAAATACTTTTGGCATTGTTTATATAAAAGATGGTTTAATGGTAGTCGATTATGCCCTTGGGCAAATTCCTAAAGAAGAATCTTTTGATAGAATAAGAGACGGTATTGAATTTATTAAAAAACAATTTCCTATTGAAAATGATTGATAAATGGAAATTCAAAACAAAGTTTCAATTTGGTTAGGAAACAAAAACTCAAATGATAGTTTAAAAAAATATATGGAGGAAGTATATACAGAAGACGGAGATATTAATTCTGATTTTATGTCTTCATTTGAAATTGATTATATAGATAATCAATTTCAAGAGGTTTTATTTTGCGGAAGCGGTAATTCAAAGAATGAAATTTTTGAAGATTTCTCTTATAAAGAATCCTATATAGATAAATTACCTAATTTAAATTGGGAGAGTTTTAATAGTGTAATTTGTTTATATAATTTTAAATACACTGGCGAAATAGAAAATGCAGATGATTTTAAGTTTATAGGTACATTTGATTTTGTTGATGAATAAAATTTCTGCAATTGGAAAAATCTAAAAGGCTTACTTATCAAATTACACTAAAGAAAAAGTCAAGATATAAAATAGCTCAAGTCAACATTGAATAAATTTTAAAGAGGAATCAAAATGAAAGAAACATGAGACACATAAAACACATAATAGCGCTTATCGTAATTGGCTATGCAATGCTTTCATGTAACAGTCTTAAAACAGCAGTATATGACCAATACTCCTATCAAAAAACAGTAGAGATAAAAGTAGAAGTAGAAAACTTAATAGACAAAGCTACTACACAATACAAAGATCATTTACAAGACATTGGCGAGTTAGGTTTAGAGATTCAAAAAATAATAGAATATGAAAAAAACAAACCTAATAACGAAATTACTTATGCCATGTGGCAAGTACTAGCAGATAAGGACAAAAATCTATTAGTAGGTTTCTTTAAACGTTGGAAAGAAAAAGGACAATTAAAACCTTTTTTTGTTGAAGAAGCTAAAGCACAAATTATGGAAGCTATGAATCTGCTAATTCAATACGAAGCAAAAAAGGATAAAGAAACAAAGGATAAGTTGTTAGACTTAATAGCTAATAATTAAAGCGAAAAATTGCGTCATGCTGAAAAATGTCACCTTGAGTGCAGTCGAAAGGTTGTTTTCAGCATCTCATCAAAAAATGTCATTCCGCGCTTGATGCGGAATCTCAACAAAACAAGAAACAATAAAAAAGCAATAAATATTTATACATGAAACGACCTCTCTATAAAAATTTGAATAAATCAAGGAAGCAGTGAGGATAAAAGATGAAAAGCTGTTTGAGCAAAGCGAGTTCTTTTCATCTGTGGTTGGTGATTCCGTAGTATTTATCAAAATTTTATAGGCAGTCTAGATTTTTTTGGTTCGTTTTTTTATCAATGAAAAAAATGAACATACTAAATAATAGAAAAGCAGCAGATGTTTCATTAAGTAAACTATCTAAAAAAACAAAACATTATGGACTTTGAAAAACTAACAAAAGAGCTGAAAACAGCCTTAGTACAACTCTTTGGAGAAAAATGGAAAGATTTAAAGGGCGAATCTAAAAAAGATATTAATCAATTTTTAAAAGATTCCGAAGTAAAACTTAAACGTTGGACACAACTATTAGTAAATGGCGATATAGATTTAGAAGATTATGAGTGGCTAGTAAAAAGTCAAAAAGATTTAATGTTGATGCAAGCTTTACATAGCGCAGGTGTACATAAAATTAGCTTAGGACATTTTAAAAATAAGGTGGTAAAAACCATCATTAATGTAGTAAAAACGGTTGTGCTTTACAAAATTAACCAATAATAAGTAGTTATAATTATGACAGAAGAATTAACTTTAGAGAAAAAACAAGTCATGACTTCTAATCAAATCAAAGAGCAAGATATAGCCAACTGTATTGAAAACTGTGCTATAGAAAGTGATTACTGGGTAGGCAAACAAGAAATAGCAGAATATTTACATACCTCTGTAGATACTATTCAAGAACTTATACAGCAATCATTGACCATAGTTATAAATGCTGAAGGTGAGCTCACTACAAGAAAATTATACAAACAAAAAACACCGTTTTTTAATAAACTGTTAGACACAATTAAGAATAAAATAGATTGATGGAACTGTTAAAAACCATATTTACCGAAGGTGTTATCCTTTCTGCATTAGGTGGTTTAGCGTATCCATTATTGACCCTTCTAGAACGCATACAACAGCCAAATGCAAAAAAAATAGACTTAAAAGACCTTTCTTTATATGTTTCTATTGTGATTTATGTGTTTTTAGCAAGTATAATAGGTTATATTTATTTCCACGGAAAAGCAGATTTCCAAGTCAATGACAGGCTTTTAGCCTTTCATGTTGGTATTACAGCACCATTACTTATAAGAACTTTGGCAACAGCCTTACCAAAAAACAGCACACCAACACTACCAAAAAAGTAATGGCAAAACAAAAAGAGACAACAATATTTAAACTAGTATCGCGTAAAAGAGAAAATTAAACATAGCAATGATAAGCTAAATGCATTTGTAGATAAAGTAAATCAGGATATTGCCGCTTATCAAAACTATCAAAATATTGCTATGCAGTATAAAAAATTAATATCAACACGATTTTGAACTAGATCCAAAAATTACATCAATTAACAGTGCGATAAATAGACTTTATATCACTAAAAAACAAATATTTTATAGTGCTTTTGCTCTGGTTAATAAAGCATAGTTTTTTTTAAAATAAAAAATAAGCCATAAAACAAACAATGCTAATACTCATAGACAAAGGTCACAAAGCTCTAATTATAAACACCATAGTCAAATTGTATTTTTAAAAGATTTTTATTCATTTTTTTATTAAATCACAAGTAAATCAATAGTTTATGCTTAAAAAAATATATGCAAGTATCGTTTTCGGTGCAGAGGCTTCAAGCATAACTGTTGAGGTGAATCTAGATAAAGGGATAGGTTATCACTTAGTTGAGCTGCCAGACAACATTATAAAGGAGAGTAATTATCGTATTACTGCTGCTTTGCAGAATAATGGTTATAGAATTCAAGGGGAAAATTAATCATTAAAATGTCTCCAGCCGATTTGAGAAAGGAGGGAAGTGCTTATGATCTTACTTTAGCTACTGGTATTTTGGCAGCATCAGTACAAATCCAACCCTATTCAAGAAGAAACAAGACTTACTATTTTAGAAATATTTCAATAACATTAACTTAACTCAATTAAGTTTACTATTTTTTAATTTTGTCTAATGAGAACTAAAACATTCTACTTAGTACAATTATGTGCATTTTTCATTTTTATAGGCAGGGCATATCAATTCTATTTTTTTGGAGCTCCTTTCAGAAATATTCTTTGGGATGAGAGTTTATTATCACCAATAGTTGAAGGTGTTTTTAATACGTCTTGGGATGATTATGCTACAAATAAAAATGTTAATTACTGGATAGATTCTGTAACAAAGGTATCAAGCATCATTTTATTTTTAAGTGCTCTTGTCAGCATCTTTTGGAATAAGATAAATAACGTTAAACTCAAAAAAAATGTAATTAGTACGGGTTTATCTGTTTTAGTATTTATGGGTATCTGCTTGGTAAAAAGCAAAAACTATGATATCCTACAGTTTTTTGAGTTAGCCATACAATTTGCAGTGCCATTATTGCTTCTGTTTTTAAAAAATAATAGCCTTAGCAACTATCCCAAACAGCTTTTTGCACTTAAAATTATTATTGCACTTGTCTTTGTATCTCACGGATTGTTTGCAATGGGAGTAATTTATGTACCTGGGCATTTTATTGATATGAGCATCCAAATTTTAGGGGTTAATGAAACCATTTCAAAGCAATTTCTTTTTATAGTCGGTTTGTTAGATGTTGTCGCATCAATACTAATTTTTGTGCCTAAAATTTCTAAATATGCTTTTTACTACATCATAGCTTGGGGTATAATTACTGCATTAGCAAGAGTAATATCTGGTTTTAACCATAACTTTATTTTACGCTCATTACACAACTTACTATATTTAACTGTTTACAGATTACCACACGGTTTACTACCACTTGTGGCACTAATACTTAATGTCGAATACAATAAAATAATAAAATATCAACAAGTTAATACACTTAAAAAATGAAATTAAAACTACTCATTACAATTTTATATTTGTTTGGTGTTGTTTTTACTAATCAAGCAAATAACGATAAGTATAGACTTATACTTGTCGATGACCCGTCAACAACAATCACAATTGCTTGGAATCAAATTTCAGGCACGAACCAAAGGATGCATTATGATATTGTAGACCATGGAACAGATCACACATTATATGCTTTTTCAAAAACAGTAGATAGAGAAATTGACTTTAAAGGAATGTCTAATCAGTTTGTTAGACTATCAGGACTCACACCAAATACGAACTATTATTTCGTAATTAATGATAGTGAAGGTACAAGCCAACGTTTTTGGTTTAAAACGGCACCCAATGACAATAGCAGATTATTCTTTATTGCAGGCGGAGATTCAAGAAACAATAGGACACCGCGACAAAATGCAAATACATTAGTAAGTAAACTAAAACCACATGCGGTATTATTTGGTGGAGATATGACAGATGATGATACAAACACAGAATGGCAAAATTGGTTCGACGATTGGCAATTAACCATTGCTCAAGATGGCCGAATGTTCCCAATAGTGCCAGCAAGAGGAAATCACGAGTCTCCAACTTCGGTTTATAATCTGTTTGATACACCTACCAACAATTCTTACTATGCAATGACTTGGGGGGACAATCTAATACGAACCTACACGCTTAATTCTGAAATCTCGGTTCTGGGAGATCAATTAACTTGGTTGGAAAATGATTTATCCGAATCCTCTGGGCTTACATGGAAAATGGCGCAGTATCACAAACCAATGCGTCCCCATACAGCGGCAAAATCAGAAGGGAATTCTGAATATGAGGCTTGGGCACAACTGTTTTATGATGAACAAGTTAGACTTGTTGTAGATTGCGATTCACACATGTTAAAAACCACTTGGCCAGTGAGACCGTCTGCAGAATCTGGAAACGATGAAGGTTTTGAGATAGACGAAATCAATGGAACTGTATATACTGGTGAGGGCTGTTGGGGCGCACCTTTACGCCCAAATAATGATGACAAAATTTGGACGCGAAATTCGGGTTCATTCAATCAATTTAAATTAATTTTTGTAGATGAAGAGAAAATAGAATTAAGAACAATAAATGTAAATAATGCCAATAGTGTTGCAGACGGGAGTAATACAGACCCTTTTACGCTACCCGCGAATCTCAACATCTTTTCACCACCAACCGGAGCTGTGGTTACTATATCTAATACTGTGGATAATAATTGTCCTATAATTGGAACCCCTTGTGATGATGGCGATGCTAATACCATATATGACGAAGAAGATGGTTTTTGTAATTGCGCAGGGTTGCTTAATGTCGAATTAACCGTACAAGATAACGCAGTATCAGCAAGTGGCGATGATGCAGAAGAAGAATTAGCTACTGGTACAATAGACCTAACAAGTTCAGACTTAGAACTTATCTATGATGGTGGAAACCAATTGGTGGGAGTGCGTTTTGATAATGTGCAAATACCAGATGGGGCTACCTTGTATAGAGCTTATATTCAATTTACAGTAGATGAGGATGATTCAGAGGAAGATCCAACTGATCTTGTAATTCATGGAGAGTTAGCCCAAGCAAGTACAACTTTTACAGATACTGCAAATGATATCTCTTCAAGAGCTTTAACATCTAATTATGTAAATTGGAATGAAATTAATCTTTGGGAAACTGTAGGCGAATCAGGATTAAATCAACGTACACCATATGTTACTAATATTGTCAACGAAATTGTTTCTCAAGCAGGATGGACATCTGGTAATGCCATTACATTTATTATTTCAGGAACAGGAAAACGTGTAGCAGAATCCGTTGATGGCTCGGCTGCACCAATATTAAAATTATTTTATCAATCACCTTGTAATCCTATTGGCACGGCTTGTGATGATGGCGATGCGAATACATTGTTTGATGTAGAAGATGGTAACTGTAATTGTTCAGGTATTCCAGAAACAGGTACATTAACCTACGAAGTAAATCGTTCCAATAACGATGCCGAAGAAGAAGTAGCTAATGGCGATATGAGCATAAGCAGTAGTGATTTAGAATTAGTAGATGAAAGCGGTTCAACCAATCAATTAGTAGGCATACGCTTCACAGACATACAATTACCCGCAGGAGCTGATATAATAAATGCTTATATACAATTTACAGTAGATGACGATAATACTGGTGTTACCAATTTAGAAATTAGAGCAGAAGTAACAGCAAATTCCTTAGAATTTACGTCAGCAGATTTTGATATTTCTGCACGAACAACAGGAACAAATGTTATAGCTTGGGATAACATTCCTTCTTGGGGTACAAACGATATTGGCTTGGCAGGACCCAATCAACAAACACCCAATATAAGCGTTTTGGTTGAGGAAATTTTATCGCAACCTGGATGGGATTTATTAAAATCGATGACATTTATTATCTCTGGTACAGGAGAGCGTGAAGCAGAATCTTTTGATGGCACTGCTGCACCACAGTTGGTTATTGAGTATTCTTTAGCCACTTTAAGGAAAAATGATAATAATCAGTCCTTAAATGATATAAAGGTTTATCCAAATCCTGCTTCATCAGAATTATCTATTGAAGCAAATCTTACAATAGATAATTTATCAATTTATGATATTAATGGTCGCTTAATCGATAGCATTCAGAATGCTAATTCAGAATTAAAGTTAGACGTAAGTAATTTAACAAAAGGCATTTACTTTATAGAAATTCAATCAGGCAACATAAAGCAAACTCTTAAGTTTGTTAAAAATTAAGTTCTGAACTCGTTCCAGAATCATATTATAAACCTCACATGTTTTAAAAACCTGTGAGGTTTTGTTTTTCTAAACAATATTTCTACATTTAGAAAAATAAAACTTTTATGCTCAAAAAAATATATGCAAGTGCCGTTTTCGGTGTAGAGGCTTCAAGCATAACTGTTGAGGTGAATGTAGACAAAGGGGTAGGTTATCACTTAGTTGGACTGCCAGACAATGCTATAAAGGAGAGTAATTACCGTATTGCTGCTGCTTTGCAAAATAATGGTTATAGAATTCCAGGAAAAAAAATAATCATTAACATGTCTCCAGCCGATTTGAGAAAGGAGGGAAGTGCTTATGATCTTACTTTAGCTATTGGTATTTTGGCAGCATCAGCACAAATCCAAGCTGAACATCTCGAAGATTACCTTATTATGGGGGAGTTGTCTTTAGATGGTACTTTGCAACCTATTAAAGGCGCTTTGCCTATAGCGGTTAAGGCGAGAGAAGAAGGTTTTAAAGGATTTATTTTGCCTAAGCAAAATGCAAAAGAAGCCGCTATAGTTAGTGATTTTGAGGTTTTTGGAGTAGAGCGGATCGATGAGGTTATTGATTTTTTTGATAAAGGACAAAAATTAACACAAACCATCATAGATACGCGACAAGAGTTTTATAAGAATCTTGATGTCCCAGAGTTTGATTTTGCCGATGTTAAAGGGCAAGAAAGTATCAAACGTTGTATGGAAATTGCTGCTGCAGGAGGGCATAATATTATTTTAATTGGGCCACCAGGTAGTGGTAAAACCATGTTAGCAAAACGATTACCTAGTATTTTACCTCCAATGACCCTTTATGAGGCTTTAGAAACCACTAAGATACATTCTGTAGTGGGACGTGTCAAAGCGCATACAGGCTTAATGTCTCAACGCCCTTTTAGGAGTCCGCATCATACCATTTCTAATGTAGCGCTCGTTGGAGGTGGAAGTTACCCGCAACCAGGTGAGATATCTTTATCGCATAATGGCGTTTTATTTTTAGATGAACTGCCAGAATTTAAACGTGAAGTTTTAGAAGTGATGCGCCAACCCTTAGAAGATAGGGAAGTGACTATTTCTAGGGCAAAATTTACAGTGACTTACCCTTCATCTTTTATGTTGGTAGCTAGTATGAACCCGAGTCCTGGCGGGTATTTTAATGACCCGAGTGCACCTGTGACAAGTTCACCTGCAGAAATGCAGCGGTATTTAAGTAAGATTTCTGGACCATTATTAGATAGAATAGATATACATATCGAGGTTACTCCAGTACCTTTTGAGAAGTTGTCAGATGAGACCAAAGCTGAAACTTCGGTAGAGATAAGACAACGCGTCACTAAAGCTAGAGATCTCCAAACTCAACGTTTCCAAGATCTAGAAAATGTCCATTATAATGCGCAGATGAATACCAAGCAAATTCGCGAGTATTGCAGGTTGGATGATGCTTCTAAAATGCTATTAAAAACAGCAATGGAGCGCCTCAATCTCTCAGCTAGAGCCTATGATCGTATACTTAAAGTCGCACGAACCATAGCCGATCTAGAAAACGTGCCTGAAGTACTTGGTGTGCATATCTCTGAAGCTATCCAATATCGAAGTTTGGATAGAGATGGGTGGTTGGGATGATTGTGTATTAAGAAACTTAGTCTTTTATTGCTTCTAATAATTGAAATGCTTCTTTATACTTAAAGTTAGTATCTTTTGTTGTTACTTTCTGTAATGATTTTACGGCATTTTTTTTATCTTCTACTTTCAAATACATTAAACTCATATACCAATAGCCTTTATTACTTTGTGAGGACGAGATTGTGGTCAATTTTTTAAATGTATTAATGGCGTTATAGTTTGCATTAGTTTTTTCATAACAGGCGCCTAAATATAATAAACTAAAAGGATATAATTCGTCGCTTATTGGTATTTTACAAAACAGATGGATGGCTTCATCATAGTTACCGTTTTTAAAAGCTAATTCTCCTTTTTGGAAATTGGTTTCTGATGTGCCTTTTTCAGCAAAAGATTGCAGTTCGTCCCAATTAATATAATCATTATAGTAATCGTGAAGTGAATTAGAATCTTGAAACATATAAAACCCAATAGATAGCATTAATAATACTACAGCTGTTACCGGAATGTATTTGAAAAATAGTTTTTTAGAGTTTAGCTTCTGTTCATTTTTATAAGCTTTTTCTGCATTTTTAAGATGTTGCGATAACTGTTGATAATCCTCTGAACGGAGTTTATAAACCAATGTCTTAACAGCATCCTTATTCAACTTATTTTCAAAAGTAGTAGTGTTTGAAGTAGAGCCAATAACTTCAGACAATTCAGCATCTAACTGTAATGCTTCTCGAAGTATTTCATTTTTGGATAACTTATCTTCAAAAATAAGGCATTCTTCGGATGAAAGTTCGTTATTTAAATAACGATGCATTTCGGCTAACAGGTCTTCATTTAATGGTGTCTCCATTGTTTGATTTTTAAATAATTATCATCCGATTTAATTAACGATATGAGCTTGCTTCTACACTTAAACACACGTTGTCTTACCGTGTTTATTGAGGCATATTGATGTTCCTCTAAAATAGCATCATAACTCAATCCATTAAAATAACTACCCAATATGGTTTTGCAGTTATCAGATAAAAGACTAAATTTTTCAATGTAAAATTCATGCATTTGTTGCTTAATAATAAATCTACTTAAATCCATATCACTATCTATGAGGGGCATTACTTCCTGTTTTATTACCTTCTTTTTTAACTGTTTTAACCAAATATTTTTACATATCACAAATAAATAGCCTTCAAAGGAATGGATAGGTTTTCTTTTTTCTTTTTGAGTGACTATGATATACATTAACCCATCATGAAAAACATCTGACGCATCCTGAGCGTCACCTCTGTTTGATAGCACAAAAGATGTAATCTTTGGAAAAAATTTAGAATACATTTCTTTTATAACGATTTCGTTTCCTGTTATAAGTGCATCTACGTATTTATCGTTTTTTTTAGTAAAATACATGTAAAAAATGGGTAATAAAAATATAAATTACTCCCTTATGAGTGTAACCTAAATTATTTTAAAGATGAAAAATGTACAAAAAATTATTACATTAATAGTTGTCATTATTATTTTTTCTTGTTCTAATGACGATTCTGCTGATTATGATCAAATTAACAAAAATAATATTACAACTACTCCTAAATCCTCAAATTTAACGCAAAGTAATAAGCTTAACTATTCACAAAATGAATTAATCATACAATATAAGCCTGGCACGTCAAATAGTATGAAATATACCATTAGGGAAAATCATGGTATTGATGGTGATAATATAAATCCGCAACAAGGTTTTGGCCGTTTTGAGATTTGTAGATGCGATAACCAAGATATTGAAATCTGGAATTTTCCATATGATATAGATATAGAACCAAAAAAACAAGCTATAAAAGGAGAAATTGGCAATGAAACTTTCGGGCTTTTAGAGGTGGATTTTCAGTTTGTTTTTGGGTTTGATGAAACTCATCCAGGAATTGGTACAGCTACGGATACGGGCTATATATCTTACATTAAGCCTATAAATACTGGCATAACTGTTGCTGTTTTAGACACTGGTATTGCTACGCAACTCACCGTGTTTAATGAAGCAACCTTACCTATTTCGCTTTTGTATAATGGTACGGCTACCGCTGTAGGCGAAGAGCAATCAGGTTGGGATTTTGTAAATAAAGACCCTAATACATTTGATGATAATTTAGGAATGCATGGCAGTATTATATCGCATCAAATCACAGAAAACCTGAGCAATAATAATATACCCCACCAAATATTGCCAATTAAAATTGCAAATCAAACAGGCAAAATAAGTTATTTTAACTTATTATGTGGGGTACTATACGCTTTAGAAAGAGCTGATGTTCTCAATATGAGTTTGGGATGGTACGATGATGGATTTGGAGATTTTGATGAGACCATTTTAGCCAATATTTTTGCCGCCCATAGCAACATTCCTATTGTAACTTCTGTTGGTAATTCCAACAATGATAATGACAGCTTAGCACATTACCCTTCATCATACCCTTATGATAATGTCATTGCCGTGGCTGCCTGTAATGCGATGTTTACAAAAGCTTCGTATTTTTCGAACTTTGGAGGTACCAGCGTAGATTTTTTTACCCTTGGTGAGGATATCCCGTTTTATGGTGGGGTAATAAAAGGTACCTCTTTTGCCGCACCTTATATTACTGCTCATGTCGCGAGATTATTGTATTTGGATTATACAGGTATAGATGAGATAAGACTGAAATTAGATAGTGAGGGCTTAGATGTAACTCCTTATTTTATGAATGTGGGTTTTTCAGAAAAGTTAACGGTATATGGTAAATATTTGTACCCATAATCAAAAAATAATTATCTTGTACTGAAATAAACAAATTTGCAACAAATCACTTTTTTCATTTGCCTATGCATTTTTTATTTGGGTTCCGCACAGTCCAATCTGAAACAATCTATAGATAGTATTGTCCAAATTGAAAATCTTGAAGAACAAATAAACGCATATGAAGATTTAGTAAACCAGCAAGACACTCTCGTAAAAACAGGACTATTAGGTGTGCTTTATTATAAACTTGCAAACACCTACTATAAGGCTAAAGTTAATGATAAAGCATTTACTTTTTTTAAAAAGGCTATAAAATTTAATCATAGCGAAACTTATAACTTGAGTCGTTTTGAACTTTCTAGACTATATGCTAGGCTTAATGACCACGAAAAAGAAAGAGAAGTACTTATTGATATAATTAAAGACGCTGGAAACGATAAATATACATGTTACTCTTACCGTCTATTGGCAAGAAATGAAAGTGATAAAGGTGATTTTTCACAAGCCATATATTTTTTAAATCAAGGATTATCTAATACAGCACTTTGCAAAAATCCAAAATATGAAAGTGAATTGCGGTTTCAAATTATTGAGGTTTATGCTGAAAAGCTTGAAAGCACATTCAATTTGGATAAAAATCATCACGATTTTAAAATCATCAAAAACCACCAAAATCTAATCATAAAAGATAGTTTAAGCACTAATAATCAAAATGCACTATTAAATAACCTGGCATTATTATATGATAGCTTTAATGAGCTAGATAAAGCACTAATACTATACGATGAAGCTTTTGGTTTTTATACTCAAAATAATAAATCTTATGCGCTAGATGTTTTAAATAATATGAGCGTTATATATTATAAACAAAAAAAATATCGGTTAGCAAAAACCTGTTATGATAAAATTATAAGCAGTTCTAATGACGAGTACCAATTGGCCATAGCTTATGATAATAGGGGGTATTACCTTCCTAATGCCTCAGCCTTTGAAAAACTACCTTATTTTAAAAAAGCCATACAGACGTTGTTGGGAAATAGAAATTCTAATACATATGATTTTGTTTTACCTAGTATTACGGATATTAAGATATTAGAACATCAGCAAGATCTTCTTCCTTACCTTATTGATCTCGCGGACCATTATGTAGATGCCTATCATGAATGTGGGGACAGTATCTATCTGATAAAAGCCAGAGAAACCTGTTTTGTTTTGGATAAGCTTATTTCTTTATTGCGCAACCAAAGCGACGCATTACAGTCCAAACGGTTTTGGATAGAAAAAGGTGTGGATTTATATATGTTGGCCGTAAATGTATGTTATTTGTTAAATGATGTGGAAAATGGCTTCTATTTTATGGAAAAAAACAAAGCCTTAATGCTTCAAGAACAAATAAAACAGTTGCAAGCGAAACTAGCATCAGAAATTCCACAAGATGTAATAGAGAGAGAGCAGCAACTGTATTATAACCTACAGCAGGCTAAAGAACTATTTAATGACGGTACAAATGATAGCATTAAGGCATTGTATAACGTTCAAAATCAAATCTATGATACATTTATTGATTCTATTAGGGTTATATATCCAGATTATACAAAAACGAAACAAGAGACTACTATTATTGAATTAAAAAATGTCATTTCGGACTATAAAACTAAAAGTACTCATTTTATAGAATACATATTAAATAATAAAGATGGCTATGGGATTTACTACAACGGAGATGTTCCTGTATTTTTTAAAATTCCTGATGTTCCTAAATTACAAAAGGATATTGATACCCTTATGGTATTGATGAAAAAACGGTATATGAATTCCGTGCAAACTGAAACATTTCAAGTGCTAAACCATAGTGTGTTTAAACGCTTATTTCCATTTAAGGATGCCGTAAATACATTAAAAGGAAAGTCTATAACTATTGTTACAGATGATGCATTACGATACTTACCCTTTGAGGCCTTACTTACTAATGATAAAAAGAACCTACTTGAAAATTATCTTATTCAATCTACAGAAGTTACATATTTACAATCATTTTCATTAACCAAGGAACTTAAAGTAAAACAAAATACCTCAAGTCAAAAACTATTGATGGTTGCACCAACAGAATTTTTAGATAGTGATTTGCCGCATCTTAATCAAACATCTAAGGTCCTAGATAATTTATATAATTATGCGAATACGCTTATTTTATCAAAATCGGCAGCTACCAAAGCTAATTTTATAAAACACCAAGGAGATTATGAAATTATCCATTTTAATACACACGCAGGTATAGATTCACTAAGTCAAAAACCCTGGGTGGCTTTCCATGACACCAAAATGACCTTATATGATTTATATGGCTTTGAAAACAATGCCAACTTAGTTATATTAGATGCATGTAAAACCAATGATGGACAACAATACGCAGGTGAGGGAGTTTTAAATTTGTCGAGAGGTTTTTTTTATAATGGATCAAAAAGTGTACTTGCGTCCTTATGGAATGTGAACGAAATCTCTGGAAATCAAATTATAAAAATGTTTTATCAAAGATTACAACAGGGGCATTCAAAATCTAAAGCCTTACAACTAGCAAAAACACAATATTTACAGCACGGTGAATCCTACCAAAAACTACCATATTACTGGGCTGCATTTACATTAACGGGCATTACAGATGCCATAGTACTACCTGTAAAAACCGATTGCTTTACATACATTGTTTTAGGTGTAATAGTGCTGCTACTACTCATTATATTTGTATACAAAAAGAACTCTAACTACACTAAAAATTAGAGTTTTAATCACTTAACTTATTATTCTTTTTTAAGAAAATCTCATGGTTTGGGGTAATGAATCTTAACTATGTGCCCTTTAAGATAGATATATCTATAATAGCGGTACCTGAAAAGCTTATAATGATAGAGTAAGGACAATTTAAAATTTTATAATTATGAAAAATAAAAAACTTTATTTATTAATCGTTACAGGGTTATTTTTAATAGCTATTATAAATGCACAAACCAATTGGGGTACAAATACACTAGATGATCCTGATCCAGCAAATGCAAATTCTTCTGCATTAGGTACGGGTCACAATGTTTCAGGACAATACTCTTTTACATCAGGAAGAAATAATAATGTATCTGGGACATATTCAACAGCTTTTGGGTTAAGTAACAAAGTTTCTTCGATATACTCAACAGCTTTTGGATTAAATAATGAAGTTACCAGACCCTTTTCTTTTGCCTTTGGTCGCCATACCAAAGCTTCTGGGATAAACTCTTTTGTTCTTGGAAAAGGCACAACAACGGGATTACCTCTTGAAAATTCAAACAACTACTCATTTCTAGTTGGATTTAAGCACAATGAAGCAGGGTTATTTGTGTCACGAAACACTCAAGGTCCTATGGTAGGTATAAGTACAGACAGTCCACAGTCTAGACTAGATATTCGCCTAGGTGACAAGCAGGACATCAGAATCCAATCAGAAGTACCAAATACCTATGGGGGTATTTCATTTAGACATAGTAACGGTAGTGAAAATTGGCGTATTCGTGCTTTTAGCAACTTTACTGGTGGATATGGTAATATATTAAGCATAGTAAGCCCACAAAAACATGATTTTTGGATCTCGGCAGGTAAGACCATGATAGGAGATTGGTTTGATTTTGATCCTTGTTCAGATTGTAACGAATATGAATTATTTGTAAAAAAAGGAATTCGTACTCAAAAAGTAAAAGTAGATCTCGCAGCGGGTGTTTGGGCAGATTATGTTTTTGAAAAAGATTATGATTTAAAGTCATTGGAAGAAGTAGAAGCATTTATTAATGAAAATGGTCATTTATCAAATGTTCTATCTGCGGAAGAAGTTAAAAATGAAGGTCTAAACTTAGGTGAAATGGATGCCAAACTCCTAGAAAAAATTGAAGAACTTACGCTGTATGTGATTGAATTAAAAAAAGAAATTAATGAGTTAAAAGCAAGAACTAATGAAAATCAGGAATAAAATACTAATCGCTTTATTCTTGTTTTTTGGATGGACTTCTTTTGGACAAGACAATTTAATTCATAATGCTGTAGTAGATCAGCCTACTTATAATGAAACACCTTTTTATCTAAGTTTAGTAGATGACTATTCACCTAAATTCTATACATATTCTGCTGGTTGGATTGAAGATGATAGGGGAAATCAAGAAGGACTTTCTGTCTGGGAAGGTGATATGGATTTGGTAACGAAAGTGATAACAAAACCTGGATTCGCAACAGAAAAAATTCAGTTTGAATTGCATTCACCAGATTGGTACATGATCAATAAGTATGATGGATACCAAAAGTTACGATTAACAGAAAGTGGAGAACCAATCATGCCGCATGCAGGACTTGGCTATATGGGAATGGGACCCGGAGAACTGGTACAACAGCAATTTTTTGATGCGAATAAATTTGAAGAAGGCGAAACGTACCGATTGCAATTTTATGTGCGTACTTATGATGACCCAATGCGCGATTGGTCGAGAGGTTTGGATTTAAATGTGTATTTACGAAAAAGTAAAATGAAATATTCGCTTGGGGCAAATCAATTCAGCAATCGTTGTGACCCTACAAAATATTTCAACAAATCTAGCACATCAAACACTTTACAAATCCTAAACAAACCAATGGATTTGACAAACTATCCAACAGGACAATGGTATCCAGTTACAATTGAATTTACAGCACCATCTGACAGTTATGACTGGATTGTGGTTGAAACAGAATCAACTGTCTTATGTGACGGACCGTATGTATTATTAGATGATTTTAGACTTTCAAAATCCTGCAAATTCCCATATTGCAGTCGCACAAGCGGAGAAGTTTTTCCAAATCACAACGGATTGATTTCCAACACCACTCTTTTAGAAATCACAAATCTGGATAATGCTTCTGCGGTATCGGTAGAAATATCTACAATGCTTGGACAACCTATTTGGAACTACAGTGTCAGTTGTACCAATGGTATTGTAGACCCGATTTTTTGGGATGGAAGAACAACGAGTGGAAGTTATGCAGCCAATGCGTCCTATTTACTAAAAGTAACTTATACGAACGATTGTGGTACAGAATCAAAAACTTCTGCCATCATTAAAACGGGAAATCATCCCCTGATTACCAATAATATCATCTGTAACAATTCAGGAGTCATTACGCCTGCACCGTGTTGTGTATACGAGCCTGATTTGGTCATAGACAACACTTTGCTTCCAGGAATAGGTTTGTTAGATTATCGTGTGATTCGTAATATCAATATGGCACCTATATATACTGTTACGGTTACCAATAATGCAAACGTGGAAATGAGAGCTGGAAATAAAATTCTATTAAATCCAGGATTTACGGTAGAATTTGGAGCGAATTATTTCGCGGAAATTGTGCCTTGTACGACTAAGCGTGCAGCAACAATAGAAGCAACTTGGATACAACCAACGCAAATTATAGACGATGCATTAGTAAGTCAAAATTCAGAAGATGTACTGACTTTATATCCAAATCCCGCAAAGGATATAAGTACACTCGTTATCAATGACTTTGAAATAGGAACAGACTATAAAATTACCATCTATACTATGCAAGGAGTACAACAATATCAAGGGAATACGAAAGTTAAGGAAACATCTTTAGATCTTTCAAAATTTGGTGCTGGAATGTACTTTGTAAAAGTGTTCAACGGAATCACAATGCATAGTATAAAATTAATCAAGCAATAAAACGTAGTTTAAAAAATAAGGAATGTATAACAGATACATCCTCAAACTAACTGATAATTGTATCAAATTTTTGGGTTGATTATGAATATAAAAAAAGGCTTTTTGTCATGGAAAGCCTTTTGAATTTAATCAATTAAATTCGCGAGTATTGCAGGTTGGATGATGCTTCTAAAATGCTATTAAAAACAGCAATGGAGCGCCTCAATCTCTCAACTAGAGCCTATGATCGTATACTTAAAGTCGTACGAACCATAGCCGATCTAGAAAACGTGCCTGAAGTACTTGGAGTGCATATTTCTGAAGCTATTCAATATCGAAGTTTAGACCGAGAAGTTTGGTTGGGGTAAAGTAATCATCTTAAGATAAGTATAGTATAGAAGACCATACTAGTCTAAATTTTAATTATATTTGATAGAGGCATAATATAGTGGTGAAAAATTTAGCTTTAGTGCTGTAACGTAGTTTTAGAAATACCTTTTCAAATCAAAGTTGATTAACTTTTGGAGCATTGTTTTTATAAAACTATAATTTAGTAAATATTTCTTATAAATTTACCATGCAACTAAGCTGCTAATAATCATATATAACCCATGTCGTATGCTGTATTTAAATGGTAAACAATGAAAAGACTAATTTTAATGCGTCATGGTAAGTCGTCTTGGAAATATGATGTTTCAGATATTGATAGGCCATTAAAATCAAAAGGCAAGCTTGATGCTAAGCGAATTGCGGGCGCATTTAAGACTTTTGATATGGATAACGATTTTACCATATATTCTAGTCCTGCTAAAAGAGCTTATACAACCTGTGAAATTTTTACTGAAAGTCTCCATTTCCCTTTAAATGAGGTAACCATAGTTGAGCATTTATATGATTTTGGAGGTAGTGCTGTTGTTAATTTTGTAAAATCTTTGTCCGATGCAAAAAAAAATGTGATGATTTTTGGTCATAATCATGCTTTCACATCGATTTCTAATATATTTGGGGATAAATTTATAGATAACCTTCCAACAGCAGGTTTGGTTGTTTTAAAGTTTGATATCTTATCTTGGAAAGCGTTGAAAAAGGGAAAAACGGAGTTGTTGTTATTTCCGAGAGATTTAAAATAATAAAATAATAATTGAAGTAGTTTTATACTTATATGCTTTCAATAAAAAAATATGCTGCAATTGATATAGGCTCTAATGCAGTACGACTATTAATTTCAAATAGTATTGAAGAAAAAGATAAACCTGTAAAGTTTAAAAAGAGTTCTTTAGTTCGGGTGCCAATTCGTTTGGGTAGCGATGTTTTTGTTAATGGCGAAATTTCGTCAGAAAATATCCAGCGAATGGAAGATACGATGCTTGCTTTTAAATTATTGATGAAATCACATAAGGTGGTAAAGTATAAGGCTTGTGCAACATCTGCTATGCGTGAGGCTACTAATGGTCTAGAGGTAGCAACTTTGATAAAGAATCATACGGGTATTGAGATTGATATTATTGATGGAATAGAAGAAGCAGCAATTATTGCAGCCACAGATTTGCATGAATATATAGATAAGAATAAAACCTATTTATATGTTGATGTAGGAGGAGGAAGTACAGAATTTTCTATAATTAGAAATGGCACTAAAACGGCTTCTAAGTCGTTTAAAATAGGTACAGTACGTTTGCTAAATAATATTGTGAAAGATGCAGAGTGGAAAGCTCTAAAAACTTGGATTAAGTCTCATACGCAATCTTATGATAGGGTAGAAGTAATTGGTTCTGGTGGGAACATTAATAAGATATTTAAGTTGTCTAGAAAAGCTATTGGTAAACCTTTGACCTATTTTTATTTGAGCAGCTATTACCAAAAGCTAAAATCTTATACTTACGAAGAGCGCATTACAGTATTAAACCTCAATCAAGATAGAGCAGATGTAATTATTCCAGCAATGGAAATTTATTTATCTGCCATGAAATGGAGTAAATCCAAACATATTCTTGTTCCAAAAATTGGATTGTCTGATGGTATCATTAAGAGTTTGCACTACGACACAATAAGCAGTAAGCGTATGCGCTAACCATGAATCATTTCTTTTTTACTCAAGTTTTTCATGATTTCTGCTTCATATTCTAATAAGCTGCGCCATTTTTTGTCCACTTGTTCACGTCCGCCATATGTTCTGGCAAATCCCAAAAACATGGTGTAATGATTTGCTTCACTAACCATTAATTTATGGTAAAATTTGGCTAGTTTTTTATCGTCCAATTCTAGAGATAATAATCTGAACCTTTCACAACTTCTTGCTTCAATAAGCGCGGCATACAGTAAACGATGAACTAGTTGTGTGGTACGGCTTCCTCCTTTTGGAAAAAACGTCATTAATTGCACAACGTATTCATCTTTTCGATCTCTACCAAGAGTATATCCGCGTTCAATAATGATATCATGTACCATTTTAAAATGCCCCATTTCTTCTTTAACGAGCTCAACCATTTCTTGAACCAGTTTGGTGTATTCAGGAAAACTAACTATTAAAGAAATCGCGGTACTCGTTGCTTTTTGCTCGCAAAACGCATGGTCTGTAAGTATTTCTTCAATGTTTTTTTCTACGATGTTTACCCAACGCGGATCCGTTGGTAATTTCAGTCCTAGCATATTATATGTCTAAATCAAAGGTTCGTCTAAGTAATTCTATGTTTGGGTTTTTTTCTTTCAGCTTATTAAATTTATCCATTGTTGTAAAGGCATATTGTTTCTCTTTGGCTTCGTTTACAAAAATTTCTAATGTTACACTGTAGTTGTGAAGCATTTTTCTTATGTATTTCATAAGTTCATATTGTTGTCTAGAAACTTCTACTTTGTTGGTTTCATTAGGATATTCAACATGAATAGCATTTTTAACAAGTTTTGGCGTGTCAATTCTTAATATTGAAGCAAAATTATGGCGGCCTTCTTTTTCGGCAATACCAATATAGGATTTCCAAGCGGTTTGCATCTCCGCTTCAGTAAAGGGCTCATTAGGAAGATCTTTTTCTTCAACTTCCACTTCCATTTGCTTAATGAGGTGTTCTTTTTTTCGTCGAATACTACTTAATGATAGCCCAGAAACTTGCTTTCCACTTTTTAAGTTTATTTTAGCTGTTTTTGGTTTTGATGGGAGTTCAACATCTTGATTTGAAGACGTTTCATAAACCGAAATAGTAGTGGCTTGTTGTTCTAATTTGGGAGGACTTACTTTTATAGGTGCAATTCCTTTTTGTCTAAAATAGGAAGCAGGAATTATGTAACGTTTGTTATTTTTTTTTTCTCCATCAAAAGTGATAGAGGCAAGTTGCATAAGACAGAGTTCTATGAGTAAACGTTGATTTTTACTCGCCTTGTATTTTAGGTCGCATTCATTTGCTAATGCAATCGCTTTTAATAAAAAGGATTGATTTGATTTTTGTGACTGTTCCAGGTATTTTGCCTTTGTTTGTTCTCCTACTTCTAGAAGTTCTATAGTTTGTGGTGTTTGACAGACTAATAAGTCTCTAAAATGTGATGCAAATCCTAAAATAAAATGATGACCTTCAAATCCTTTAGATAAAGTGTCATTAAATTGAAGTAGCAATTCCGGAATCTTATGTTCTAAGATTAAATCTGTACTCTTAAAATAAGTTTCATAATCTAAAACATTTAGATTTTCTGTCACTGCCTGTCGGGTTAAATTATTTCCAGAGAAACTTACAACTCTATCAAAAATAGAAAGCGCATCGCGCATGGCGCCATCTGCTTTTTGAGCTATAATATGTAATGCATCATCTTCTGCATCTATACCTTGTTCTTCAGCAATGTATTTTAAATAGTCTTTTGCGTCTTTTACTGTAATGCGTTTGAAATCAAAAATTTGACAACGCGATAAAATGGTAGGAATAATTTTATGTTTTTCAGTAGTAGCAAGAATGAAAATACAGTGTTTTGGTGGTTCTTCTAAAGTTTTTAGAAAAGCGTTGAACGCTGACTGTGATAACATATGTACCTCATCAATAATATAAACTTTATATTTACCAATTTGTGGTGGGATACGAACTTGATCGGTTAAGTTTCTAATGTCATCAACAGAATTATTAGAGGCAGCATCTAATTCAAAAATATTGAATGCATAGTCTTCATCTGCATAGGTGTTTTCTTCTTTTTGGTTAATCATTTTTGCCAAAATACGTGCGCAAGTCGTTTTTCCGACACCACGAGGGCCAGTAAACAAAAGCGCTTGTGCCAAATGATTGTTGTCAATAGCATTGAGTAGCGTATTGGTTATCGCTTGTTGCCCCACAACATCTTTAAATGTTTGAGGTCTGTATTTACGCGCAGATACTATAAAATGTTCCAATACTTCTCTATAATTTATTTACTAGGACAACACTGCTAACCCATAATAACAAAGTTAAACATTAGCTCGAAAAATATTTCATAATCAATTTTAAAATTAGAATGAGTTATTAACAATTTAATTATTTTTGCATTGAAGTAGATTGCCTTATCGCTGTATGCTAAACTGAAGTTTAGAATATAGAGGAAAGTCCGAACACCATAGTGCAAATATAGTGGTTAACGGCCACCAGTCGAGAGGCTAGGAAAAGTGCAACAGAAAGGATGTACAGGTAATGCTGTAGTGAAACCAGGTAAACTCTATGTGGTGCAATGTCATGTATATCAACGTTTGAGCGCGGCACGTGCGATGTTGAAGGGTAGACAGCTAGAGTGTATTGGTAACAATATGCCCAGATAAATGATAAGGATGTTTTGTACTTGTAGATGAGGTTCAGATGCAAGTTCAGAAGGTACAGAATTCGGCTTATAGATTTGCTTTAGTATAAAAAAGTGTGGTTGTTTACCACACTTTTTGTTTATATAACCTCAAGTACTGTAATTATTAATACTAATGTTTTATGCTTTTGTGCTAAAAAAAGCACAGTCAATTTAACCGTTGATTTCAGTTGCCTTGCTGAAAAAACTAAAGGCATTTCCACCATAATGCTTGGTGTATTCAAAATGTTTTAAATTTGATAAATTGGTATGCTTGGAGTGCTCTACAATTAGTAGGCCATCTTCTTCCAAAAGGTCATTTTGAAAAACCAAATACGGTATTTTCGAAAAGGCTTCTAGGGAAAAATCATAAGGCGGGTCTGCAAAAATGATACTGTGCTTTTGTGTCGTACTTTCTAAGAATTTAAAGACGTCAGATTTTATGGTCTGAATAGTGAAATCAAAGTTTTCAGTGGTTTGATTGATAAATTTGACACAACCATAATGACTATCTATGGCTAAAATTTGCTCTGTCCCTCTTGATGCAAATTCATAACTGATATTTCCAGTTCCTGAGAACAAATCTAAAACAGATAATTCATCAAAATAAAAGCGGTGATTTAGGATGTTAAACAAGGCTTCTTTTGCCATGTCTGTAGTTGGTCTTACCGGTAATTTTTTTGGAGCAACTATTTTTCTACCCTTGAATTTTCCAGAAATTATTCTCATTTAAAAGCTGTTAAGTAGTGTGAAATCTTTGTTTAATGTTTTAATATTGGTGGCTATGCGGTGTTTAGACGCAAATTTATAGAAGCTTACATGCCTAACATATGTATATAAAATATCATACAATTCATCTTCAGCTGTTATAAAACCAAGTAGAATGGCCTCGAAGACTTCTGGATTTAGTTCTAGCTGCTCTGCAACAAATAAAACGTAATAGATGAAATCTGTTTTGGTACTATATTCAAAGCTATTGTAGTATAGAAACTTATGACCTTTAGTAACAATAATTTCAAAATGACTAGTTTCTACATGAATGTACATTCTATTGGATTGATAATGAGCTTGCTGTGATAAAATGTTTTCCAATAAAATACTCGAAAAATGCTTAAACTCAAATGCTCCAAAAGTGTCATAAATATAGTTGTTAATGTTTACATAGGGCACATATACATTAACCATATCTTCCGTTGCTATGGCATCATAAGTAATAAAGTCTGTGGGAAGAATTTTAGTGTTAAATTTTAGATAATCTGCAATACAATCTTCATTAAAAAGTGATTTTGGAACAAGGGTGGCCAACTCGTTTTTATGAACCAACTGCACCGTTTTAAAGTTTTGTTGCAACACAGTTTCGGTATTGAAAAGGTGTTTTAATTTATCGAGAAGGTTTGTTGGACCTAGCTTTTT
Source organism: Flavobacteriaceae bacterium (assembly GCA_013215095.1). GTDB lineage: Bacteria > Bacteroidota > Bacteroidia > Flavobacteriales > Flavobacteriaceae > DT-34. The sequence goes on from JABSPM010000025.1 coordinate 23,355, forward strand.
GTCAAAGATAATACGTTTGTATTGGGTAATAGTATTTGTTTCTGCATCTAGAATACAAAAAGAAAGTCCACCCAAGCTAACTTGAATGGACAATGTCTTATAAAACTTCTGTTCTATGTTATTGCTCTTTTGAAAGGTTCTTTGGCCAGTTTCCAATTGTCTTTACTTCATTCATTGAACCTATTGTAATTGCATCACCATTTACACCATCTACAGAGACAACTTCTTTCTCTTTTGCGATTAAGTTTTTGTCTTCGCCGTCAAGAATTAATTCTTTAGGTGCTCTTGCTTCAAATACAGGGATTTGTGTTCCATTTTGTTCTAACATACCAGCCTTTAATTCTATTTTAGCATCTGCTTTACCTACTGGTAAGTTCATCATAGTCTTGTATCTTGTATCTGCTCCAAACAATGAATCTTTTACAGAAACATATCCTAGTGTATCTATAATTACAATTTCTTTTGTCATATCAACTCCATATTGACGAGACATTTCTTCATCTCTAATGGTTGAATCTCTACGTTGTGTTAATGTAAATTGAGCTGTGTCTATAAACTTTACTAAATTATCCCAATTTCCCTCAAATTTTCCTATCACTGTTCTGTGAGCTAATTGAGAATCTCTGACATCTTTAAGGGTTTCAATCACAACTTTATAGCGCTCATTTTTGAGTTTGTTAAATTTGATTTCACCATAAACAGACATGAAAGTAATGTATCCTAAGTATCCTATAAGTACCCAAAGTGCCAATAAAATAAAAGGTTTAGCTTTTTTTGGAATAAATTTGTCAATTACCCATACAATACCAATTGTAAGTAATATTACAATGACGGTTGCAATAATAATGTTTAACATAGTTAGTTTATTAAAAATTTAATTAATGGTCTTACGCAAATCTACAATTTTTTTTTATTCACGAAAGTTATTGTGAGTAAAAATCATTTTTATCTTTGATAAATTCAAATTTTGTAAGATTTTAATGCAGTCATCCGAATTTTATACATTAATAAAAGGACGCTTTCCTTTTGAACCAACATTAAAACAAGATATTGTTTTACAGCAACTTTCTAATTTTATTTTTGATATAAATACGAGCGGTCTATATGTTTTGAAAGGCTTTGCGGGGACCGGTAAGACCACCATAATCGGGACTATAGTTTCTAATTTATGGAGGGCAAAAAAGAGTGCCGTACTTATGGCACCTACAGGTCGTGCCGCCAAGGTTATCTCAAATTATTCTAATAAAGAGGCATTTACAATTCATAAAAAGATCTATACACCAAGACAGTCAAAAAATGGGAAGATAGATTTTGTTTTAGATATTAATAAGCATAAAAAAACAATATTTATTGTCGATGAGGCTTCAATGATTTCTGATATTCCCAGTCAATCTAAATATTTTGGTAGTGGTTGTTTGTTGGATGATTTGATTCAGTACGTTTACTCGGGACATCAATGTAAGTTGTTATTAATTGGAGATACGGCACAATTACCACCAGTAAAATTAGACGTGAGTCCAGCACTTAATGAAAGAACACTCGAACTCAACTATGATAAGGATGTTATGAGGATGGAATTGGATGAGGTTGTGCGTCAAGGTCAAGATTCTGGGATACTTTATAATGCCACGTTGTTGAGAGAAGCTTTAGCATTATCCTTTTATGATAGTTTTAAGTTTAATCTCAAAGGTTTTTCGGATATCATTCGACTTATAGATGGTCATGAAATTATGGATGCCATCAATGATGCCTATAGTAATTTGGGGAATGAGGATACTGCTATAATCGTACGTTCTAATAAACGCGCTAATCTATACAATCAGCAAATAAGGTCGCGTATTTTATTTAATGAACACGAACTTACGGCGGGTGATTTCTTAATGATAGTAAAAAATAATTACTTTTGGTTAAAACCAACTAGCGAAGCCGGTTTTATTGCTAATGGTGATATTATTGAAATTTTGGAAGTATTCAGTATAAAGACTCTTTATGGTTTTAGATTTGCCGAAGTAAAAATTAGGATGGTAGATTACCCAAAGATGCGACCTTTTGAAACCGTTTTAATGCTAGATACGATTGCTCTTGAAGCGCCAGCCTTGTCTTATGAAGAATCGAATAAACTTTACCAAGAAGTTCTTAAAGATTACGAAGATGAACCTAAGCCTTATCGCAAATTTTTAAAGGTTAAACAAAACAAGTACCTCAATGCTTTACAGGTGAAATTTTCCTATGCGATTACATGTCATAAATCTCAAGGAGGCCAATGGAGGACTGTTTTTGTAGAACAACCTTATTTGCCTAATGGTATTGATAAGGACTATTTAAGGTGGTTGTATACTGCGGTAACAAGAGCAAAAGAAACATTGTATCTTATTGGTTTTAAATCCGATGCTTTTGAGCAATAGAATTTGATTAAGATTTAATTATATTAATATGACATCAGACACGATAATTAGTGTTTTTTTAGGAATAGGATTAGCGGCTTCTGTTGGTTTTAGAGTTTTTTTACCTTTATTTGCTTTAAGTTTAGTTTCCTATTTTGATATATGGGAGCTTAATGAAAACTTTCAATGGATAGGCGGTTCGTTAGCATTATTAACACTTGGTGTAGCTACTATTGTTGAGGTTTTAGCCTATTATATGCCTTATGTAGATAATGTGTTAGACACCATTGCTGTGCCTCTTGCAGCAGTAGCAGGAACAGCAGTTATGGTTTTAGTAATTATAGATTTAAACCCTTTAATTACATGGGCTTTGGCAATTATAGCAGGAGGAGGAACCGCAGCGACCGTTTCGGGAAGTTCTAGTGCAACACGTTTAACATCAACAGCTTCTACTGCCGGATTTGCAAATCCTGTAATTTCTACTTTAGAAACTGTAGCAGCATTGATTATGACTATAGTTTCGCTGTTGTTGCCTGTACTTGGTTTTATTTGCGTTTTGGTGATAATGTATATAATTTTTAAAGTTTTTAAAAAGATTAGACCACGTTAAAGCAGATTCTAACAAAAATCTGTATTTTTGATTACCATAATTTTTTATATTAAATGAAAATAATCTCAATGATTCCTGCGCGATATAGCGCGTCTCGGTTCCCAGGAAAACTAATGCAAAATTTAGCGGGTAAATCCGTTATTTTGCAAACCTACGAAGCGACCGTAGCAACGGGCTTGTTTAGCGATGTTTATGTCGTCACGGATAGTGATATTATATATCATGAAATTACATCTCATGGAGGAAAAGCCATAAGAAGTAAAAAAGAGCACGAATCTGGTAGTGATCGTATTGCAGAAGCTGCACTAGATCTAGATTGCGATATTATTGTTAATGTGCAAGGGGATGAGCCATTTACAGAGCGCACAAGCTTAGAAAAAGTTATTGATGTCTTTAAAACCGATGTAAATAAGGAAATTGATTTAGCATCATTGATGGTTCAAATTAAGGACTGGGATGAAATCAAGAACCCAAATACAGTTAAGGTAATTGTGGATCAACGCGATTTTGCATTGTATTTTTCCAGAAGTCCAATCCCTTATCCGAGAGATAAAAATACAGGTGCAAAATATTTTAAACATAAAGGTATTTATGCTTTTAGAAAGGAAGCGCTTATAACATTTAGCGAATTGCCAATGCAGTTTATAGAAGCTGCAGAAAAAATTGAGTGTATTCGCTATCTAGAATATGGAAAGAAAATTAAAATGGTAGAAACTGCCGTTGAGGGTGTAGAAATTGACACACCAGAAGATTTGGAGCGTGCAAAGAAATTATGGAAATAGACTATAAAGACATAAAAGTAATTGGCTTTGACGCTGATGATACGCTTTGGGTAAATGAAACTTACTTTAGAGACGCAGAATCGGAATTTGCCCAGCTTTTAGGGGCTTATGAAACTATAAATACCGTAGATCAATTATTGTTTAAAAAAGAAATAGAGAATCTACAATTGTACGGTTATGGTGTTAAAGGTTTTGTATTGTCTATGATAGAATCTGCTATAGAAATTTCTAATGGCGCTATTTCTATTCATGCAGTTGAAAAGATTTTGAATATAGGAAAGCAAATGATTAACAAGCCTGTAGAAGTCCTAGATGGTGTTGAAGATGTGTTGAAGATATTGTCAGAAAAATATAAATTAATATTAGCAACAAAAGGAGATTTGTTAGATCAAGAACGAAAAATAGAGCAATCGGGTTTGGCAAAGTATTTTAAGTATATAGAGGTTTTGAGTGATAAAAAGGAAGCTAATTATAGCCAATTATTGCAGCATTTGGATGTTAGTCCAGAGCAGTTTTTAATGGTTGGAAATTCCTTGCGTTCGGACATACTCCCACTAGTTAATATAAAGGCAAATGCGATTCATATACCCTTTCATACAACTTGGATGCATGAATACGTAAATGAAGCAGATGTAAAAGGAAAATCATATAAAACAGTTCGTAATATAAAGGAGCTTACTGAGTTATTATAAGTATATAGCGAATCAATGAATCAATGAGTTAATGAATTAATGAGAGAATGAATTAATGAGGTAAGGTGTTCATGATGTTATTATGATCAGTTAGAGAATATTTAAATAAAAACAATAAAAACAAGACTATATAGTAGTACTTGTAAAAGAAAAAAAGCTAATGAAATTTAAGAACTTTCCAATGGTACCAAGGATTGTATTTGGTAGAGGTAGTTTTAATCAACTAGATGAAATTATTTCACCAAAGCGAAAAAATACTAAGGCGCCATTTATTTTTCTTGTAGATGATGTCTTTAAAGGGAATTCTTGGTTGATGTCAAGGATTACTTTAGCATACAGTGATAAAATTTATTATATATCAACATTAGAGGAGCCAAAAACCTCTGATATAGATAAGCTTGTCGAAGAAATTATCTTATCCTTTGCAGAACAACCCTCAGGAATTATAGGTATTGGTGGTGGGTCTGTCCTAGATATGGCAAAAGCGGTCTCTATAATGCTCACTAATAAAGGGAGCTCTGCGGAATATCAAGGTTGGGATTTAGTGAAAAATCCTGCTATATATCACGTAGGTGTTCCGACAATCTCAGGAACAGGTGCCGAGGTTTCGAGAACGGCTATTTTAACAGGCCCAGAGCGTAAACTCGGAATCAATAGTGATTTTACACCATTTGATCAAGTCATTTTAGATCCTGAATTAACCAAAGATGTTCCTAAAAACCAATGGTTTTATACTGGGATGGATTGTTATGTGCATTGTATTGAATCGTTAAAAGGAACCTATTTGAATGCCTTTAGCGAAAGCTATGGCGAAAAAGCACTTAGCTTATGTGAAGAGTTGTTTTTGGGAGATGATCTTACCGAAGAAGAAGCGCAAGATAAGATGATGATGGCATCATGGCATGGAGGTATGAGTATTGCTTATTCTCAAGTAGGGGTTGCGCATGCCATGAGTTATGGTTTAAGCTATCTTTTAGGTATCAAGCATGGTGTTGGGAATTGTATTGTTTTTGAGCATATTGATGCGTATTATCCAGAGGGCGTTGCTGTATATAAAAAGATGAGAGATAAGCATCAAATTAAAATCCCTAAAAATGTTTGTGCCAACCTATCGGATGAACAATTTAATACGATGATTGATGTTGCTTTAAGTTTAGAGCCATTATGGGAAAATGCGATAGGTAAAGACTGGAAAAACACTATTACTAGAGACGTTTTAAGAGCGCTTTATGAAAAAATGTAGGCTATGCGTTGGTTGACCAAGTTTATTTATTATAAAGTTTTGGGTTGGAAAGTTACTGGATTTTCCGATTTTGACAGTGTAAAAAAAGCAGTCTTAATTGCAGTACCGCATACCAGTTGGCATGATTTTTATATCGGTGTTTTGTTGCGCTCAGTCATTGATATAGAAACCAATTATATTGGTAAAAAAGGGCTATTCAAATTTCCATACGGTTGGTTTTTTAAGGCTTTAGGAGGCGCACCAGTAGAACGACGTAGAAATGAAAATCAAGTGGATGCAATTGCACGATTGTTTCAAGAAAAACAAGTGTTCAGAATGACTATGGCTCCTGAAGGAACACGAAAAAAAGTAGAAGAATGGCGTACAGGGTTTTATTATATATCAAAAGCAGCTAATGTGCCAATTATTATGTTTACCTTAGATTTTGAAAACAAGCGCAATCATTTCTCAGAACCCTTTTATCCAACTACAGACAAGGAAGCAGATTTTAAATTTATGAAAGCATTTTATAAAGGTATTAAAGGTAAAGTGCCAGAATATTCATAGAAATATGGCATAAAATTTGCTCATAAATTGATAAGGTGATTTAATCTAAGAATGAAACATAAATTAAACATATTGTAATATGTCACTAAAAAGAAACATGATTAGATCAAAATACTAAAAATACGCCACTTCAAGGTAGCAATGAAGTGGTTTTTTATATATAGTAACTGATGTAGGGTAATTTTTTTCTTTCAAATAATCTTTTTTTCCTCCATTGGTTTCAAAAGCTGTACTCGAGTACCACAAAACAAATGCATCGCAATACCCATAAGTTAAACTCATACCAAGAGCAAGCAGGGCGTAGGTTTTAGTCAACAGGATGTTCAGATTTTGGGCTTCGGGAATCCGAACACTAGTTATTGGATTTTTATTCTTCTTTCCAGTAAAATTTCTTCCCTTTTATTTCAGTATATGCCCAAGGTCTATCATATGTTGTAGATTTAATTCGTCTTTCAATTTCTTCAATTTCCATATCTTGTTCAATTACACATAAAGCATCTAATTCTTTTCTTGTATATGGTTTTCTCTTCCAATTTTCATTTGCCAAGGGAAGTTCTTCATTATTCGATATTTTTTCAACTATTGAATAAAACGATGAGAGAATTTGAGTGTAACATTTTTGAGTAATAGAATAAACGGTGTCATTTTGTAGTATAGAAAAATGTTTCACTTCAATTATTTTTCCAGTATCAACTTTTTTCGCCATATAGTGACAAGTTATTCCAAATTCTTTCTCATTATTGTAAATAGCAAAATTTGTACATCCAATCCCGGGATACTCCGGTGGTCCAGGATGCCAATTTATTGCACCTTTTGTTGCTCTTTCAAGCAATGAATTAGGAATAATCCAAGGTGATAAATATGAGAATATATAATCTCCTTTCCACAAACTAATATCTTCGGGAAATCTTTCTTTTCGCTCTCCAAAAATAATTATTGTTTCAGGATAAATCTGCTTTAAATAATTTGCTGCAATTTTTGCATTTTCATCGCCTTTTTTTGCAAAAAATAATATTTTCATACCAACTAATTCTTTTTAATTTTGATAAATTCTTCTTTTAATCTTTTTTCTGCTTCCTTTGGAAACCTATATTCATTTTCAAAGATAAATACATCGTAAAGTTGTGGGTCTCTTTTTTGTTTCAAATCATTCCATTTTACAACCCAAATATCATAATGGCTTATTAAATCCATTGCATCATTTCTTAGAGTTTCTTCCAATATATAAGCATTTTCTAAAAGCAAGTCTCTTATCTTAAGATTGCATTCTTTTAAGATTCTTGCGTGTAAGTATATTTTTTTTTCTTTTATATAATTATTATAAGCAATTCTCGACCTTTCGAAGTTTATATATACTTTACCTAAAATATTAATTTTTCTACTTTTTATATCGTCTATCATTTCTATTTTTTATGCACTACAACGTTCTGTGTATGGACAGTAGGACTAATTCGAAGCACTTCATTTTCAATTTAATTCTAATTGTCCTATTGGCTATACACCTTGTGTGTGCCTTGAACGGTAAATATAGTTCTTTTTAGAATAATATTCCATAGGGTTTAAGTCCCGAGCAAGAGGGCGTAACATCCCTAAGTGAAGCAAGTGGCAAGGTGGTTTAGGGTGACCTATGCATTGAAATAAGCCATATTGAGTGATTGGTTCCTACGTACAGGAACTGGATATGAGGCTATAAGGCTATAAGGTTGGATGAGTAAGCACATCTTGATGACGTCCAAAATGCTCTTATAAGGAATAAACTATCAACTCGTGGTTAAACAAGGAAATTGGAAAGTATTTAATTCAAAACTAAAATATCTAACCAAGAAGACAATACCACTGAGTTTTGACCAGCGAATGCAACGAATAAATAGGTTGATATGAGATTGGATAAATTACTTTAAACTAGCATCCATTAACTGAAAACTCAAAAAGTTGGAAGAATGGCTAAGGAATCGTTTACGCTATTGCATATGGCACCATTGAAAGAAACCTGAACGCAAACGTAAAAACGTGATACGTTTAGGAGTTGAAGAAGGTACAGCCTATACTTGGAGTCGAACAAAAATGGGAGGATGGGCAGTTGCTCAAAGTCCAATTCTAAAAACAGCAATACGTATAAAACGATTAAAAATGAGGGGTTTTATAAGTTTAGTCGAATATTATAATTCGTAAGTATCATTACTGAATCGCCAAGTACGAGACCCGAACGCTTGGTGGTGTGAGAGGCGCACTCCGCTGCTATTTAGTAGCGGAGCCGTCTACTCGATTAAATTCAGTTTGATTCATCTACATTATCAAGCAATTCGTTCAATATTTTAATGGTGGCTGGATCAGATGGTCTTGTCATATTAGCATTGATAATTTTACCTTCTGGATCAATAAGTATAAACCTGGGAACAGATGATACAAGAAATGCTTTCATAAACTCAGATTGATCCATAGCGTAGGAAAGAAGATTAATCCCTTTAGGATCTTTTTTCAGAACGTAGTCTCTCCATAGTTGGGCGTGTTCCTTGAAGTCAACTGAAATACTTACGAAAGAGATATTCTTATTCACAAGCTGATTCCTTAGATTAAAAAAAAAGGGTGCTTCCTTCTTGCAGGGACCACACCAAGTAGCCCAAATGTCAATATAAACATAATCACCTTTAAAGTCGGATAATTTAGTTAGCTCTCCGTTGAAATTTTCATACTCAAATGTTGGTGAAGGATTGCCAGGATTTAATGCTTTTATTTTATCATAAATGCTAGTTGCTTTTTCTTTAAAAGTACTATCAATTGAAAGACGCATTAATCCATTATAGAGTAGCTCAGAGTGTTTATTGGAAATGTTTAGATCAGATATTAAGAGGTGGGCTAAATCGTTTTTAATAATATTGCTCTTAAGAGTATTTAGGTATCTAATTGATTTTTCAGCTATTAGAGATTTATCCCAAGAATGCTCATTTTCATCTTTAACATATTCGGATTCTTTTTGAACCATGAATAAGAATTTTAATAATTCATGGTACCCCCAAGATTTGACATAATAGAGTGAATTGTCCAAGTCAATTGAATTCATTTGAGCTATGAAACCTTCTCCTTTCTTTGTTAATCTACCTAGCGAATCTTTAAGTATTCCATCATTTGGGCAGTAATATAGATATTCGGCTTTAATAGACAGATATTCGAAATAAATAAATAACTTCTGTTGCCTAAACAATGTATCTTCAATTGTTGATTCAAATCTTTCAAGTAATTTCAATTTATTGGTTTTTTCTTCTTCCAATCTATTAAGGATTATTTCTTGGGGCTGAAGCCCCAGTTGTTTCCACATGCCAATATCCTTTCTTGTGTTGTTTATAATCACTTGTTTTTTAGATAGATATTCGTTTAGGGTAGAACATGAATTACTAAACTCTGATAGTCGTACTTGGCTTGAACTGTCCATTTCTATATGAAAAGAATTAATCTCTCCCTTTTTTAAGTAGACTTCATTTCTGTCCAACCCACCATCTATTTGAATCATATAATAACCGTCTGAATTCAAATCGATACTTTCATTAAATGAAGAGTCATTAATAGCGACTTCAATTACATTGTCGTTATTGTCAGTTATTGTAAATGTTGCAGTTTGTAAACCAGAAAAGCTCCCTTTTATCGTAGTCTGTGTATTTAAAGTATCAACTTTCGGTTTTTTTGAGTCAGGAATATTACAGCCAAGAACCAGAATACTGATGAAAACGGATACTTTTAAAAATTTCATATTTCGCACTTTAATTGTATTTAATGTTTAGTGTAAGAAACGTAGGGCAGGTAATAAGCGATACGTTTCGGATTGATACTAACCCAAATATAATATTTTACTTTTATCTTCCTCTTAAATGCCAAATTTTATATTTAGCGGATTCAATTCATAAACACATACCTTTAGGTTTAGTACAAACACCCTATGTTTTTTATACCATGTGTGTGCCTCGAATGGTAAATATAGTTCTTTTTAGAATAATATTTCATAGGGTTTAAGTCCTGAACACGAGGGCGTAACATCCCTAAGTGAAGCAAGCGGCAAGGTGGTTTAGGGGGATCTATGCATTGAAATAAGCCATACTGCATGATTGATTCCTACGTACAGAAACTGGATATGAGGCTATAAGGTTGGATGAGTAAGCACATCTTTATGACGTCCAAAATCCTTTTATAAGGAATAACCGAAGTAGTAGATCTAGAGGATATTAATCAGAGGGTTTTTACCTTACCGAGGGAGGTCTCCATAGTTAAGAGTTGGCATAATGGAGAAGTCAGCAGAAGTCATAGTAGTCAATCTCCTGATAAGATTGATTAAGGACGGAATTTTACCTTTCTAGAAATGGAACTAGGAGCTTATGTTTTGCTAATTGCAGAAGCATAGATACTAAGTAGCCTTTTTCTAAAGTATAGAATAGTCTAGTATGGTGTAAAACGAATTCTAGGAGATGGCTAGGAAACCGCCAATTACGAGACCCGTACGCTTGTCGGTGTGAGAGGCGCACTCTACTGCTGTTTAGTGGGGGAGCCGTCTACTCGATTATGCACTTTTTTATTATATAATTCTAGTATTGTATTATATAGTTCTTGACTTTTATCTGTGTTATCGAAACTCAGATAATTCCATTTTAAACTTTCTTTTTCGGAAATAAACTTTTTCATATAATCAACAGTTTTTTTTCTCTCATATATTTCAATTTCTGTTGAATCCATTCCTTTATAAGGATTCGTTAAAAGTCTATTGAAATCAGGTTGGTCAACAGAATTCTCATCCATAAACAACCTAACTGATATTTTTGAGATAAAAAGGTCATTTTCACAAAACTTAATACTAAATTGTCTAGGTTTTTCAGGCTCCTTTTTAAAATCAAACTCAGGATTAATTGTACAGATAATATTATTTTTTTTTACTTTTATTTTTAAGGGGTTGTCTTGTAAGAAGTCATATTCATTTTTCCTAAAAATCTCTTTAAAAGATAAAATTGCTTGAGCTATTGAATTCTCTTTAATCAAACTCATTTTCTCTGAATATTCAATTTCAAGATATTCCACTTCTTTATTTAGTAATGTAAGTTCTTGATTTTTATTCATTGTGTTTGTTTTTTTTAATTATTGCCAACGTTTTGGCTAAGCTGCGTTTTAATGCAGTTTAGGTGGTGTTGTAGCCAGTTTTTATTGTGTCGGTATTTTTCCTTCAATCCATTCTTTTTTCTGTATGTCTGCACCTCCAAGAAAAAGAAAATTTTCAGTTTTAAAATCGACAAGTCCAAATGCAATGACCATAAATTTTTCTCCATTCAGATAATTTTCTTCAGGTCGTAAATCTTTAACCTTATTCAAATAACCAACAACTCTAATTTGATCACCGATTTCGTTTTTATCATTCTTGAACATCAGAGTTGTCCAAATTCCTTTTTCTTCTCCAAGTTCTAGATAATAAAACGGTGTGTTATTTCGACTTAACATCTCTTTCTTTATCGTTCCATCAAATGCTATAATATCTCCATTTAACTTTTTTAGATTTTCAAAGTCGGAAGTTGAAAAATTTGTCGGAAACGACTCAGTTGTTACTTTTGTTTGTGCACTTACATAGGAAGTCAAAATGATTGTTAATATTAAAACTTGTAATGCTTTCATTCTTTTTATTCAAATTCTGAGTAACTTTTCTACTATCCCTTGATTTCACTGGCTTTCATGAAGGTTGGACTTTTCTCATTCTGGCATCTAAATTAGCGATTTGTTTTTGAAGTTCACGTACTTTTCTCTTTCTTTTTTGATCTAAATACTCATAAACTGTTGGTGGATTATATTGCTGATTTTTAAATAACATATTCCAAAGTATTGTTGCGAGTTTTCTAGCAGTGGCAGAAACTGCAACGGACCTACCTTTTCGATATGCGATTCGGTTAAAGAAATTAGAAAGATGCGTATCTTTTAAATTTCCAATC
>JABSPM010000026.1 GCA_013215095.1 Flavobacteriaceae bacterium
AACATTCGCTTTACAAAAATAATTATCACTCTAAATATAAAAAAACTAACTGAATTACAATTGTTTATATATTTACACTATATTTGGATAACCGCCATAATTAAAATAATAATAACCGCAATGCCTATATTTGGGTGTTAGGCAACATTTGAAAAATGAAACATAGTAAGGAATTTGACGAATTATCAAAGAATAGTAGAGAATCTGCAATTGCATTTGGTTGGAATTATATTTCATCTTATCATTTTCTGATTAGTATGCTTAAATCCGATAATCTTCCAAATAAAATATTTAAAAATCGAAATTGGAATTTTGAGCGCTTGTCAAAATCGTTAGTAAAAGAAAAAGACGAGTCAGTAAGAGGTAATTACTATTTGACAAAAGAATTGGAAACGAGTATAAAAAATGCAAAATTTTATTCTTGGATTTATGGTGCGACTGAAATCAAACCTGAACATTTGATTTTTGCAATGCTTGCGGATAGAAAAAGTGACGCTGGGAAATATTTAAACTCTATTGGAATGGACTATTCTGAGTTCAAATCAGAATATCAAAATATTAAGGAAATTAAAGTGAATAAACTATTGGAATCCATAGGAAAAATTAACCTAGCAGTACAATTCGGAATTCCAAAATTTATAAATAAACTAATAAAAAACGTTGCCTAACACTGTGTAAAAATGCATTGAAAACGCATTTTACACTAAACGTTAGCAACAAGCTGAAAAAACGATAATGAAGTATTTCAAACTTTTTGGAAAAACCAAAGTGCAAAGCTCAAAACCTGAACTTGAAAAATCGGAATTTGAACAAATCAAGGTTTTTAAAAGTTTACCAAAAGACCAATGGAAACCAGCTTACAACGAACTGAACAAAATAATTGGTGTAAACCTCAAAGAATACGGATTTAAAAAGAAAGGTAGAAAACATTATCGCCTGACAAATGACTTACTTGAAGTTATTGATATTGACAATCGAGGAAGTTGGTCTGGAGCAAAAGACGATATTGAAATCAGAATTGGATTAGTTCCTTATTGTTGGCAAGGTCTTACGAACGAGTATTATTTAGTAGGTTCAAAACCAATTGAGCAAATTGATAAAACAATTAGGAATCATTTTAGGATTTCAAAAGAGTATTTGATTTTGGCGGACTATTTAACGGAAAGAATTATAAAGAATGTTCTTCCATTTTTTGAGAAATATAACTCGACAAAAAAAATAACAAGTCAACCTTATATTTTCCCATATCATACTAAATGTGGTGGTGATGATATTAGAAATTCTCATTTTTTGATTTTATTCTCGGAATTAAAGCAACATAAAAATATAAATGCAATTGAAATTTTGGAAAACGAGATTGAATTTGGTTCAGACAGTTTAAATCAAGTGACTTGGAAAGAATTAAAAAAACTTGTTGAAAACAAAGATTGGGAAACGATTGACAATATATTTGCCGAAAACGAAAAGAATATATTAGACAAATTAAAAATAAAGCCAGTTGCTAACAATATATATAGCTCATAGCTAATGAGTTAACTAATCAAGACTAAGGCATATTTGGAAAGTCGCCAAATTTTTAAGTTTGACGATTTCCAACAAAAAAGATAAATAATAAAATTTAAAAATCTCGCTTGTACTCAATACGAAAAAAAATTCTACTTTGTACGCTACGAGCCATATACACGACCGTTGTAAAACATTTAACACAAACAATATGAAAAAGATTTTTTTAGCATTTTTTTTAACTTTAATGTCATTACTTTCTTATTCGCAATCTGAAAATGAGAAAGGAATTACTATGAATTCAGATTACGGTTCTAATAATTCTGAAATTAGAGATATTCTACAATTCGAGGGAATTGAATATCTGAAATTGAGTTTTCACGGAAAAGAATTGGCTGATAAAAGTTATCACTTGACTGTTAAAGAAATTTGGAATGGGAAAATAAAATCTGACAGTACAATAATGAATAGTAAAACTATTCAGTTTGAACAATTTCAAAAAATAAATGATACTGTTTTTAATCTAAAAATTATTTCAAAATTGACAAACGATAATAAACTGAAAATGACTTTTAAGTTTCCGAGATTTTCTACAACTCGAAAATTTGATGCGATTAAGTCAGATGATTATAGTTTACGAAATGTTGCGGAAGCAAGCGGAACTGAAATAAAGTATGGCGAAAAATTTTATTTACTTGCTTACATCTTGCCTTATGAAAAAGATGGCGCAAAATATTGGTGTGCTGTAGAAAGTAGCGGAAAGGATATAGAAAATTGGGGAAAAGAATTCGGAATTGAACATTACCTCGTCTTTGAGATGATATTTGAATAAAAAACGTTTTACAACAATGTATAACCGCAATTACGGCGGATTCGACTACGTCCGAGTCCACTCGGAATTGCTTACACCAGTGCTTAATCGAAAAACAGTAAATTAAAACCCGTAACTGACGGTTATACGAGACCGTTGTGTAGCATTAAAAAAAACCGTAAATGAAAAAAATAATTGGAATTCTAATTTTATCAGTAATAATGTTTTCATTCACTCAAACAAAAATGAATGGATACATAAGCCTTTTTGAGAATTCAACTAGTGCCAAGTACTATAAATATGGGAAAAGTTATTATTTTGAGTCTTTTGACAATGACAAAGAAATTATAGCTGACAAAGAATATTATGTGAAATACCGAAAATATGGTTGGGGCGATGTTGACACGACTTATTACAGGAAAGGAACTGAAAACTATTATCATATTGACAAAAAAACATTAGAAGAATCAATAGTTCTACCTGTGAACCCAAAACTTGGAGACAAGTGGACGGAAAATGACAAAAGTTGGAGTTATGAAGTAATAGCGGAAGGACAAAAGTTTAAAACACCAGCTAAAAAGTACAAAAACTGTATAAAAGTTAATTGCAAACAATTGACCAATAAAGACAAAGAAAAAAGTAAAGAATATTTCCTCTATTACTCACCTGAATTTGGATATGTCGGAAATGTGGACTCAAAAGGAAAAATATTGAGTTATTTAAGTGAAGTAAAGTTGAATGCAAAAGAAGGAGAAAAAATAGGTGGAAAAAAATAACGCTACACAACATTGGCTATAAACAATTGCTTTACAAGGCTTATTTTGAAAATTCCGCAGGAATTTTCAGCTTGTCGTGTACTTGCAAAAGTCCGTGCTAACCCACGCAACTGTTCATAGCCGAAACCGTTGGCAGTAATTAGAAACAAAACATATGGAATTAACTTTAACTGACTTTTTCTTTAACATTCCAATATACTCACCAATAGAAATTAATGCTGAAAACATTAATGTATTTAAACAGATAATTGACAAAACAGTTTCGTCCGACTTTCACGGTTATAACCCTTTTGAAAAAGTTGAATCTACGTTTAGAGTAACTACTAACTTAATTCCTACTTCAACCAGTCCATATCTGGAAAAAGGGGGATTTGGAACTGTTAGAATTAGATGTAAAAGGACTGATATGGAATTTTGGTATCACATATTATGGCAGCCTAATTCTAATACTCTTACAAAAATTGGACAATATCCATCTGTTGCGGATTTTCATATTTATGAAGTAAAACAATACAATAAGTTACTACCAAAAGAGAGATTAAAGGAATTTACAAGGGCAATCGGATTAGCTGCAAATGGTGTGGGTATCGGTTCATTTGTTTACTTAAGACGAATCTTTGAGCATTTGATAAATGAAGCCTACGAATTAGGAATAAAAGAAAATACAGTTTCTGAAGCAGACTTTCAAAAAGCAAGAATGGACGCTAAGATTGAACTTCTCAAAGTTTATTTGCCTGATTTTCTGGTTGAAAATAAATCTATGTATTCTATTTTAAGTCTAGGAATTCACGAATTAGATGAAAAAACTTGTTTAGCTAATTTTGATACCTTGAGAGTAGCGATTGAAATTATACTAGACGAAAAACTGGATGAATTTAGAAAACAAGAGAAAATAAAAGCAGCTAAGAAAAAATTAGATGCACTAAAAGGAACAATAAAAAAATACAGAAGTAACCTGTAGCTAACAATGGCTATAGTTAATTCGGGTTTTGGTGCTTAACCCAAAGAGTAGAACTTTTAACAAACACCTCCAAATCTTTTGATTTGGCTTTAAAATGAAAAGATAAAACATAATAAAAAGTTTTGGCTAAGTGCTTAATCTAAAGTGTAGTACTTTTAATCCCCGTACTAACCATAGCCGAGACGTTGGCGTGCATTGACAAAAATACCCTGAAAAAAATGAAAACAATATTAGTATTTTCCTTTTTAATTAATTGTGCTATTATAATTGGACAGAATCCGAAGACAATAGATTTTACTAAAAGAATGGAAGAATACGACATCTCAAAATTATGGACTTTAGATAAGTTCGAAATGGATGATGATACACCTACATTATACAGAAATGAACCTCTTGGATATATCGGAGAAAACTATCAACGCTTTCAAATTCATTTTATCTCAGCAATCAAGAATCCAGATAATAAACTTGAATATTTTATATACGGAAAAACTAAATCAAATGGAAAGATTTGCACCTTTCAAGGGACAATAACAATAGTCGAGTCAAAAATTTATAAGGACAAATATCGAACGCTAAGAGCAGGCTTTGCTAAAGGTAAATATAAATTTTATGAAGACCCAAACCAAAAAGGAACAGGAATGCTCAAAGGAACCTTTCAAACGGACTTTTATATCAATCAAGAAAATCGAATAAAGTATGATGATTTGTTGTTTGATGCGGACGATTTCCGGAATAATCAGTTTTTTGGTATGTGGACAACTTACAACACAAAAAATTCAAAAGAATGTAATTGGGGAGATTATAGAATTCCATATGGTGGTGGACTTGACGTAGGTCCAAGTTATTTTATACCGAATGAAAAGTATAAGGAATTTGGATGGGAAAACTACATAATAGCTTACTCAAATTCTCAAATTAAGCGGGAAATGATTGAAGCAAGAAAAAAAGAAAGAGAAAAATGGTGGTTGGAACAATAACAACGACACGCCAACAAAGTATAACCCCAATTACGGCGGATTCGACTACTTTCAAATTCACTCGGAAGTACTAAAATCATTGCTTAACCGAAACATTTCGTACATTTAACCCGTAACTGACGGTTATACTAAACGTTGTGTACAATATGCTGATTTTAATATTGACTGTTTTACCTCTGACTTTACTCGGACAGCATTTGAAATGTTGCGAAACGGAAAAAGAAGTGGAATCTTATTTGAGTGGAAAATGGAAAATAAAAAATTCGGACTCAAAAACCATTTACCATTATTGGTTTGAAAAAGCACAGGGAAATCTAACCGAAATGGAACAAACCGAAAATGAAGAGGAATACTTAATAATTGATGACCATTCTTTTATTGATATTATAAAATATGACCAAGGATTCAAATTAAAATTCACTCACTTGCACAGTAACTGGATTTCGGAATTAAAATATTTGAATTCAAACAAAATGATATTAGTTACCAATGGAATAGAAACTGAATATTACAAATTCAATGAGTAGAAATGGCGATACCAAAAAAAGGAGCAAGAAAAATAGTGGTAAATGAGTTAGTTTTTAGATGGTTAATTCGTAAAAAGTCCACCTATAGTCAGTCCGTCTATGGAATTGGAAAATTGCACATTGCTGTTGAACTAGAAGAAAACCCTGGAACGAGTTTATTTATCTATACTAACCGAAAACACCCAAATGACATAGGAACGGAAATTATTAATCCAGTAAAGCCTTCTGATATTTCTAAATGGATTCAACAGGCGTTCGGATTAGGATGGAACCCTTCTAAAAGTGGAAACCCATTTCGGACTAAAATTGTGAACGAAAAAATGCAATTAGAATAAAAAATACTGTACACAACAATTTGTATATTGCATATGCACCCTTCGGGATGCAAAAGCAACATACAAGAGACGTTGGCATTCATTAAATATGATCCGAGAAATAATCGAAATATTAGAGAATCTTAAACAAAAACCATCGACTGAAAAAGTTGACCATATTTTACTTTTAGAAAAAATATACTCGGAATATTCCAATGGCATGAAAGAATTAGAACCAATTGCTCATTTCTATTTAAATGGATGTGACGATTTACCAACTTTAAAAGAAAAGGACTTATGGAACAAATCCAAGTTTGCTGAAATAAGAAAAGATTTTGTGAATGCACATAGTAAGTTGGTTGAAATAATTGAATCAACAATAAGAAAAATAAAAAGCAATGAGTTTGACTCATTTGATTATCACTTATCGAGAACGGATTTTTTAGAACTGATAAAATCTGGAAAGACCACTTTTGAACATATTGACTTGGAAAATATAGACTTGAGAAACGAAAACCTATCTGGAATTACGTTTAAAAATTGTTTTATTTCAGCAGATTTTCGAAATGCTGATTTAAGCTATACAAAGTTCATAAAGAGTAATATTAAGACCTGTGATTTTCGAAATGCTTATTTGACGAATGGGCTAATGGAAAATGTTTCATTCGAATCTACGAGATTTAAAGGGGCTAAAGTAGATGGGTTTATTTTTAAAGACAACCATTGTCATTCAGTAGAAGGAATTGGGCAAATCGAATTTTATGATTGGATAATAGAAACTTAATGAAAAACGAAATGCCAACAATGTATATAAAATCATAGCACCCATTTGGTTGCTACGCTTTATATACTGATCATTCCCCCATCTTTTAGACAGGTTTTGTGTTAAATTAAGTTCAAGTTATATTTCATTTACGCTGCATTTTGTTGTTTAATCAAATACCTTTTAAAAGGTATTTGATTGTCAATTCCTTGGTGTCTTCTTTCATTGT
>JABSPM010000027.1 GCA_013215095.1 Flavobacteriaceae bacterium
AACATTCGCTTTACAAAAATAATTATCACTCTAAATATAAAAAAACTAACTGAATTACAATTGTTTATATATTTACACTATATTTGGATAACCGCCATAATTAAAATAATAATAACCGCAATGCCTATATTTGGGTGTTAGCAATAATTTAAAACGAACATCGTGAATGAAATTAAACTTTTTAAATAGCGGAATTGATTCTCTTAAAAAAGGATTTGAAAATCTGAATAAATATGAAAGCATTAATTTCAGTAATTCGAGTGCAAAAAGCAAAGAGAAAAGATTCTATTATTTAAAAGACGCTATTCTATTTATTCAACACGGAATTGAAGTTTTATTTAAAAGTATTATAACTCGACACAGCGAATATTTAATATTCTCACAGATTGATTCTAATGTCAAAAAAGCACTACTTCAAAAAAAACAAAGAAACTTGAATAGTGTGTTTGAGTCTGATTTAAAAAATAAAATTCACACGGTTACATTTTTAGAATCTATTGAAAGACTCAAAATTATACCAACAGTTGAAATTTCAAAATCCTTAGAAAAAAGACTAAAAGAATTAGAAAGTTATAGAAACATTATAATGCATTCTGAACCTCATTTGAACGAATATCAAATAAACATAACTTTAGATGGTTTATCAGATGATTTAGATATTTTCTTTATTAACAATATTGGTGCGAAATACAAAACCATTAGCGGATATAGTTCGCTAATAAAGAATATGTCAAAGTTCAAAACTCTACTTGCTAAAAAGGAACTTGAACTTAAAACATATTCAATTGACACAATAATAAAAGCCTTAAAGCATTCAAACATTAGCATCGGTAGCAATGAAGTCAAGCGAATCACTAACTTAAATTCTTGTACAAAATTTTTAACTGAGATTTTTGCTTCTGATTTAGTTTTTGGAACCGATTTATATAATGGGTATTGTTCTGGTCGAGTTACAAAAATTAAGAGAAAAACCGATAACATTTTTGAAATGTTTACAGCGGACAATAATGCTTATTTTGAATTTAAACTAAAAAGTATAATTATAAATATCCCAAAAATTGTAAGTGAGAAATCACCAATAATTTTCATAGAATCTGATAATATAGAATTTGATGAAAAAATTTGGAAAAAAGAGTATTTGGAGGAATACAGAGAAATAAAGTCAATACATTATTATCAAGGTAAAGAAAATAAAGAAATTGTTTATTCGGGCGAAATAGATGATGACGATGACGAATTTGAATATGAAGAATTTGATAGTTACGTCAGGTTTCTAACTAAAGGAATTTATTGTTTTTTAAATATTCACGGATTAGAATACAACAGAAATTATGCAAAATTAGTTGAGGAATTAAGGGCAATGAATGGTAAAAGACTTGAAGTTGAACTTAGAGAAAATATTTTGGAATAAAAACTATTGCTAACACGGTGTATAAAACATAGCTAATAAGTGATTAACCGAAAGGTTTGTGTATATTTAGAAAGTCCGCCAAATTTTTAAATTTGGCTTTTTAAAAGAGAAAAATTAAAAACAAAATATAAAAATTCGGCTCTGTGTTAATCCGATAAGTTAGTGTCTTTTTACACGCTACGTTTCATACACAAGTCCGTTAGCAACAATTTGAACGATGAAAACAAAGGAATTACTCGGAGAAAGAATTAAAGATATTCTTGTTTGGTCAAAAATGCAAGTTGGTGGTCTTGATCAGGGGCAAGTTTTCATTGAGTTAAATAATGGGAAAACCATTTCGATTCCTTGGGATTTTGAGTCTAAAAATATTGAGACGAAACCGATAGCTAAGTCTAAAAGTTTAGTTTTGAAATCAAGCAATAAAATCAAAATTGAGTCAACAAAGTTTAATTTTCCAGAAGGTAAAACCTGGAAAGATGTAAGAGAAGAGGTAAAAAGAAATCAAAACTCAACTTTATTCGGACGATTAAAATACAAACTTGGAATTAAAAACGGAATACCTAAAGGATACACAACAAAATCAACAGAAACCATTGACAACGAAATGAAAAAATTTCAGAATCTTAAAATTGTGGATTTCATAATGTTTGAAGACTACGATTCTGCTGGTTTTTTGGAATTGGAAAACGGAAATATAATAACTGAAACATTGACCACACCTCACGGGACTGGAATGTCTGGACTGAATATCTTTGAGAACTTGAAGGACTTTGAAGATAATTGTGGAACTGAATATAAACGACTAACAAAAGCTGCTAACACTGTGTAAACTGCATTAAAACGCATTTTACACCAAACGTTACCTGCAATACTGAAAAACCGAATGGGGAAAGACAAAGAATTTAAAGTAATAATACCAGAGGAATATTATCAGATTCTGAAATTCAAACAAGAAGAACTTCCTGGAATTGCAGTAGTGAATAAAAATTTGGCTGACTTTGAACCGAAAGAAGTCTTCTCTTGGCATTGTTCGGTAATGCTGAATTGTAAAGAGCTTATCGAAAATGGAATGCCATCAAAATCGGAAGTAAAAATATTGGACGAGTTTGGAGACTTTTTGGACGAAAAAATAAAAGGAACTGACAAAGAAAAACCAAACGGACTTTTTCTCGCAAGAATTACGTGGAATGAAACACGCGAACTGATTTGGAGAATTTATGACCCAGAAATTACGAATGAGTTTCTGAATGACTTAATTGAGCGGAATGAATATCCTCGTGAATTTGACTTCCGAATTGATGACGACGTAGAATGGAAATTATCTGAATGGCATTTAAAAAAACGTAAATGAAAAAAGTACAGCAGGTAACAATGTATAACCGCAATTACGGCGGATTCGACTACGTCCGAATCCATTCGGAATTGCGAGCGTCAGTGCTTAACCGAAAATTAGTAACTTTAACCCGTAACTGACGGTTATACGATACCGTTAGGCACAAGCAACAAAATGAGAAAAATATTCATACTAAAAGGAAAATCCGAAACTGGAAAAACTACTAAAATTAATCGAACTGCTGAATGGATTATTAATAATTATGGTTCTAGTAATACAATAGGTTTAGATACTTCAAATTACCAGATAGACACTCACGGAATTTTAACTATTAAAAATCTAACTATTGGTTTTAACTCTTCTGGAGATAATGAAATGGAAGTCAAAAAAACTGACAATCTAAATTTACCAAATGGAAGCAGACCAGATATAATTATTTGCGCTTGTAGAACAAAAGGAAAAGGAAGAAAGTATCTTAACGACCATTACAATGACGCTAATGGATGGTTACAAGTTTTTATCGATATTAAAGAATATTCTAAAAGTGATTTGAGTAATCAAAACTTGAGAGACACCAAAGTTTTAAACGAATTGCAAACTTGGTTGATTGGACTTGAAAAGTTATAATCTTAAAAATTTTAAATGAAATTATCAGATTTAACTATCGAAAGCATAAAAGAATTCATTTCAGGTGACAACCAATTAACACCTGGCCTTTCTGGTCCAAATATTCTTAAACTCTTCAACCAAGTAGGTTTTAAAGATGTTTATAAATATCAAGATGGAGGAATGCCTAATCAATTGAGTAGAAACCAATATGTACTTGAAAAACTATACGAAATTAATGGGACTAAGGAATTAATAAAATTATTTGAAATTGTTTTTGACCCAAGACATTTTGCTAAAGATAACTCGAAAAATATTGGTGATGCAATTGATAAATTAAATCTATTAATAAATCAAGATGGATATAGATTAGAAGAAATTGATGGTAAGTATAAAATAATAGGAGCAGATTTACCTGAAGAAGTTGAAATTGAAATACACTTTGAAGAAATACAAGCACAATTAATTGAACAAATAAGAAGTGCTAAATTTTCCATTTGGATTGCAGTTGCTTGGTTTACAGATAAAGTATTAATGCGTGAACTTTATAATAAAAGTTTAGAAGGAGTTAATATTAGACTTGTTGTTTTAAAAGATGAAATCAATAGGAAATATGGTTTTGAATATGAAAAACATTTTGAAACAAAGCGTGCAGAACCAACAGGTAGATTTAAAAATATTATGCACCATAAATTTTGTGTAATAGATTTAAAGACAGTTGTGCACGGTTCATACAATTGGACTAATAAAGCAAGATGGAATAAAGAAACTATTTCTATAGATGTTAGCCGAGAGTTAGCGGAAAAATTTGCTAATGAATTTATTGATTTAATAAAATAGAAAACAGCCAGTGGGTAACACTGTATAAAAAACATAGGGCGTTTGTGCTTAACCGAAAAGGTCTGTGAATCTTAGCAAAATCCGCTAAATATAAAATTTGGCATCTATAGAAGAAAAAAATAAAAGCAAAATATTTATATTTAGCTAAGTAATAAACCGAAACGAAAGTGCTTATTAATTGCCCTACGTTTCTTATACTAAACGTTAGCTGTAATATTGGCTCACTCAATAATTGAAAAGAAGCGTTTACTCAATTCACTTTGAAATTAGAGAAATATCGGAATAAATTGTGCAGAAACTAAATCGATAGAATGCGAATTAGAATAAAGATTTTAGTATTGGTATTTGCCATAGGATTTTCTTCCTGTAAAGTCAAGAGTTATAGAGAAAAAAATGCGCACTATTTTGATTTGAACGACCAATTGAATTTTATTGAGAGTAATGTGATAAATTCGAATAACAATGAGTTTTCAATTGATATCGGATTTGGACACCACAGCATTAAAAATTTAAAATCTAAATTGTCAGTATCGAAAGATATTGTAGAAATAAAAAGCATAAGAGAAACGAACTCTCAAATTACTGTTGATACAATTTTCAATATATCAAAAAGTCAACTTCTAAAAGAAATTGAATTTCAAAAAGTTAACGCTAAAAATATAGTGATTTTAGCTGGACATTATCAAAATATAGTAATTTCAAAAAATGACAAATCAATTAGATATCCGATAACAAGAGCAGGAAGATACTTAATTGAATTTTTGGAAGAAGGGAAATTACATTACGCAGAAAATACTACAGCTAACAACGGCTATAAATAATGCAGGGCAAACTCATACTTTGACCCCTAAAATTTTAACTAGATAGTTGTTGTCGTAAGCAGCTTTGAGTCTTTTTCCTTTAAGCCCTTGCCTTGTTTGTTTATCTTGTCTGAGTAAATTCAAGGCTATTTTGTTTAATA
>JABSPM010000028.1 GCA_013215095.1 Flavobacteriaceae bacterium
CTTATATCGTATGCACTTAAAGGATACGCTGCAGCTGCCTTTAATAGGAGAAGGTAAGCCGGTGATACCGGATCCAAGAATTAATGATAAGCGATGGAGTGGTATTGCCTTGGAATGGATGGCATACGGCTATGGTGTGTCGCTTACCCCATTACAGACCTTAACCTTTTATAATGCTATAGCAAATGATGGTATAATGGTTAGGCCAAGGTTTATAAGTGCGGTTAAAGAATTTGACAAGGAAATTGAGGTATTTGATAAAGAGGTGATTAATGAGAAAATATGTGCTCCAGAGACCGTGGCAAAATTAAAACAATTATTAGCTAATGTGGTTGAAAAGGAGCACGGTACAGGTCATAGTTTGTATTCGGAAAACTTTTCGATGTCAGGAAAGACAGGAACCTGCCAAAAGAATTATAGAGATAAAGATAAGTTGAATTACATCTCGTCTTTTGCTGGTTTTTTTCCGTCTGAAAATCCGAAATATTCATGTATTGTGGTTATTCATGAGCCTGATAAAAGTGTAGGTTATTATGGGGCGGATGTGTCTGGTCCTGTGTTTAAAAAAGTGGCCCAAAAGATATTTTCTGACACACCAGTTGTGGATGAGGTACTTGATTTGGATAGGGCTATGGTGGCAGTAGAAGAAAGTTACGAACGCTATTTTGAAGTGGCTCAGAAATACATCACCATAATGCCTGATGTAAAAGGTATGCCAGCAATGGATGCTATGACTTTATTGGAAAATATGGGAATGAAGGTGAGGCTTGTTGGGCAAGGTAAGGTAAAAACGCAATCAGTTAATAAGGGTGTGAAATTAAAAAAGAAACAAACTATAGTGTTAGAGTTATCATGATGTTGCTGAAAGATGTTTTATATAGCGTGAATTTGAATACAGTCATTGGATCTACCGATGTGGCAGTTCGTGATTTAGAATTTGATTCAAGAAAAATCACTAAGAATGCGGTTTTTGTAGCTATAAAAGGCGCTGTAGTTGATGGACATGATTTTGTCAACGACGTCATAGGACGTGGTGCTTCGGTGGTGATTTGTGAACGTATTCCGGATGAACTTGTTCATGGGGTGACTTATGTGAGGGTTGAGAACTCTGCCAAGGCATTGGCAATAATGGCTTCTAATTTTTATGGCGTGCCGTCTGCAAACTTAAAGTTGGTTGGTGTTACAGGAACTAACGGAAAAACGACTGTAGCTTCCCTGTTGTATCAACTGTTTGAAAGCGCAGGTTATAAAGTAGGGTTATTGTCTACGGTGAAAATTATGGTGGGTCATAAGGAATATAAAGCGACACATACTACGCCAGATTCATTAACAATCAATAAATATTTGAACGCGATGAATCAAGAAGGTGTTGAGTTTTGCTTCATGGAAGTAAGCTCGCATGGAATACATCAATATAGAACAGAAGGATTGCATTTTGAAGGCGGAGTTTTTACCAATCTTTCTCACGATCATTTGGATTATCACAATACATTTGCTGCTTATAGAGATGTGAAAAAGGGATTTTTTGATGCACTTCCAAGTTCGGCCTTTTCACTCGTAAATAGTGATGATAAAAATGGTTTGGTTATGCAGCAAAATACCAAATCTAAAAAATACACTTACGCTTTAAAGTCTTTTGCAGATTACCGCGCGCAGATTTTAGAAAACCAACTCAATGGTTTGTTACTGAAAATTAATGCAAATGAGGTCTGGACAAAGTTAATAGGAAGCTTTAATGCCTACAATCTTTTGGCAATTTACGGCACAGCGGATTTGTTAGGTTTAGAGTCGGTTGAGATTTTGAGATTGTTGAGTGTGCTAGAAAGTGTAAGTGGGCGATTTGAATACTTGATTTCAGAGAAAAGAATCACTGCAATTGTAGATTATGCACATACCCCAGATGCATTAAAGAATGTTTTGGAAACCATTAACAGTATAAGAACTCAAAACGAATCGCTGATTACTGTAGTGGGGTGTGGCGGAGATAGAGATGTAGCGAAGCGTCCAAAAATGGGACGTATTGCTGCGGCTTTGAGTACAAAAGTGATTCTAACTAGTGATAATCCAAGAACAGAAGATCCTCAGGTAATTATTGATGCAATGGAAGCTGGTGTAGAAGCACAAGATTTTAAAAAAATATTGTCTGTAGTAGATAGAAAACAAGCAATTAAAGTAGCGTGTCAGTTAGCTCAAAGTAATGATATCATTTTAATTGCTGGCAAAGGGCATGAAACATATCAAGAATGTAACGGTGTAAGAATCGATTTTGATGATTATAAAATAGTAAACGAAATCTTAAAGCAATTGCAAAAATAATTTGTTATGAATGCTCGTAGATATCAAAGGAAATAAAACTCAAAAAAGAAATTAAATGTTATACTACTTATTTGAATATTTAGAAAAAGAATTTCAGTTTCCTGGGGCGTCACTTTTTGGGTATACAACCTTTAGAGCAGCTATGGCCGTACTTCTTTCGTTGTTAATTTCAACTATTTTCGGAAAACGTATTATAAATTTTCTTAGAAAACAACAGGTTGGTGAAACTATTAGGGATCTTGGTTTGAAAGGACAAAATGAAAAAGCAGGAACACCAACTATGGGTGGAATTATTATTATTTTGGCAACTTTAGTTCCTGTGTTATTGCTGGCTAAGTTGGATAATATCTATATTATTTTATTGCTAGTTACAACAGTGTGGATGGGGGTAATTGGGTTTATCGATGACTATATCAAAAAATTTAAAAATGATAAGGAGGGATTAAAAGGTAGATTTAAAATTTTAGGTCAAGTAGGTTTGGGAATTATCGTTGGTGCAACATTATATTTTAATCCAAACGTTACGATTAAAGAAAAGTTGCCAGTTGCAGCGCAACAGCAGATTTTAGCCGAGCATCCTAATGCCGCTCCAGCGCAGTTTTTTAAGGCTGAGGAACAATCTACAAAAACAACAATTCCTTTTGTAAAGGGTAATGCATTTGATTATGCAGATTTGATTACTTGGATAAATGTAGATTGGGAAAAATATGCGTGGGTAATTTTTATTCTAGCGTCTATTTTTATTATTACTGCCGTTTCTAATGGTGCAAATCTAACAGATGGTATTGATGGCTTAGCAGCAGGAACTTCGGCAATTGTTGTGCTAACTCTTGGTGTGTTTGTTTTTGTTTCAGGACATATTGTCTTCTCGGATTACCTTAATATTATGTATATCCCAAGAATCCAGGAAATAACGATTTATATCGCAGCATTTGTTGGTGCACTTATTGGATTTTTGTGGTACAACGCTTATCCTGCTCAAGTTTTTATGGGAGATACAGGAAGTTTAACAATAGGAGGAATTATTGCAGTTATCGCTATAGCGGTTAGAAAAGAATGGTTGATTCCTGTGTTGTGTGGAATTTTCTTGGCAGAAAATTTATCGGTAGTGATGCAGGTGAGTTATTTTAAATATACCAAGAAGAAATATGGAGAAGGGAAGCGTATTTTTAAAATGTCGCCTTTACATCATCACTATCAAAAATTAGGTTATCACGAAAGTAAAATTGTGACACGCTTTTGGATTATTGGAATTCTATTAGCAATTGTGTCAATTGTGACATTGAAAATTAGATAATGAAACGATTAGTTATACTTGGAGGTGGCGAAAGTGGCGTAGGAACAGCGCTTTTAGGAAAGGCAAAAGGCTTTGATGTTTTTGTGTCTGATAGTGGAGGAATAAAAAGAAAATATAAGGACGTTCTTATACAAAATACGATTGAATGGGAAGAACATCAGCATACAAAATCTAAAATATTGAATGCTGATGTGGTAATGAAAAGTCCAGGTATACCAGAAACGGTGCCATTGGTGCAAATGCTTAAGAAATGTGCCATTGCTGTGGTTTCAGAAATAGAATTTGCTGCAGAGTATACTGATGCAAATATTGTTGGGGTAACTGGGAGTAATGGTAAAACCACAACAACGATGCTTATACATCATATTCTGAAAGGTGGTCAACTTAATGTGACTATGGGAGGTAATATAGGAGAGAGTTTTGCTAAAGCGGTTGTAGATGATAGTTACGAGCATTATGTTTTAGAGTTGAGTAGTTTTCAGCTCGATGGGATTGAAAATTTTAAGCCACATATTGCAGTGATTACCAATATTACACCAGATCATCTAGATCGCTATGGGTATAATTTTGAAAATTATGTGGCATCTAAATTTAGAATCGCCATGAATCAAACCGCAGATGACTATTTAATTTATGATGCAGATGATGAGGTTGTAACTAGATATCTAAATGCGCATCCTTTGCAATCAAGATTGTTGCCTTTTTCATTAACAAAAACATTGAATCAAGGCGCTTATTTAGAAAATGAACATATAAAACTAACAATTGAAAATAACACGATAATTATGCCAGTAGCAAAATTAGCCCTAGAAGGAAAACATAATGTAAAAAACGCAATGGCCGCATCTACTGTGGCGCAGTTGTTAAGGATTAGAAAAAACACCATTAGAGAGTGTTTGCAAAATTTTCAAGGTGCAGAACATCGTTTGGAAACGGTCTTGAAAATTAATAAAGTACAGTATATTAATGATTCTAAGGCTACAAATGTTAATGCGACCTATTTTGCATTGGAGAGCATGAGTTCACCGACGGTTTGGATTGTTGGAGGAGAAGATAAGGGTAACGATTATAGTGAGTTATTTTCTTTTGTAAACGAAAAAGTAAAAGCAGTCATATGTTTAGGTCTTGATAATAAGAAGCTTGTAGAGAGTTTTGGCAATATGGTAGATGTGATTGTGGAAACACAATCTATGAAAGAGGCTGTTAAAACGGCTTATAAAATTGCAGAGGCGGGAGATAATGTGTTATTATCGCCAGCATGTGCTAGTTTTGATTTGTTTAAGAATTATGAAGACAGAGGAAGGCAATTTAAAGAAGTCGTTAGAAATTTGTAATGCAACAATTAATTAATAATATAAAAGGAGATCGGTCAATTTGGGCAATAGCAGCGTTGCTTGCGGTGTTGTCATTTCTTCCTGTTTATAGTGCTTCTAGTAATTTGGCTTATACGAATGGAGATGGTAATACCTTTGGTTATTTTGTAAAACATTTTGTGCATTTGTTTCTTGGATTTTTTATTATTTATGCGGTGCATAGAATACCTTATCGCTATTTTCGGGGATTATCCAATATATTTATATATGTCGTATTGTTGTTGTTAGTGATAACCTTGTTACAGGGTACAACTATCGGTGGTGCAAATGCGAGCCGTTGGATTAAAGTGCCTTTTGTTGGGTTTACGTTTCAAACTTCGGCGTTTGCTTCTGTAGTTTTAATGGTTTACGTAGCGCGCTATTTGTCAAAGATTCATTCGGTAAGCGTGAGTTTTAAGGAGACTATTCTTCCTTTGTGGTTGCCTGTGTTTTGTGTGTTAGCTTTAATCTTACCAGCTAATTTATCTACAGCGACAATTATCTTTGCTATGGTTGTGTTAGCAGCCTTTATAGGAGGATATCCGCTACGTTATTTGGGGATTGTTGTCGGAGGAGGCGCATTGGTGTTGGCGTTTTTTGTTTTAACAGTTATGGCCTTTCCAGATTTGATGGAAAATAGAGTAGATACATGGAAAAGTCGCGTTGATGAATATTTAAGTAATGAAGATAAAGGAGAAGCTTATCAAATAGAAAAAGCTAAAATAGCCATCGCTTCTGGGGGGGTAAAAGGTCTTGGTCCGGGAAAGAGTATTCAGAAGAATTTTTTACCTCAGTCATCTTCAGATTTTATTTATGCGATTATTGTTGAGGAGTATGGGCTTTTTGGCGGTTTGTTTTTGCTGTTCATGTATTTGTGGATGTTGTTTCGTATTGTTATTGTGTCCCAAAAAGCAGACACTGTTTTTGGGAAATTGATAGTCATTGGCGTTGGTTTGCCAATTGTATTTCAAGCTTTAATTAATATGGCAGTAGCGGTAGGTTTAATTCCAGTTACCGGGCAAACATTACCATTAATAAGTAGCGGAGGAACCTCTATTTGGATGACCTGTTTGTCTATTGGGATTGTATTGAGTGTGAGTGCACGAAGACAGGATATTAAAGCACAAGAAGCTGATGAAGGTGAAGTAGATAATCCTTTGGGAATTTTAGCAGAAACGATATAAATGAAAACACTAAAAATCATATTGTCAGGAGGGGGGACAGGAGGGCATATTTATCCTGCAATCTCTATTGCTAATGAACTTAAATTGCGTTATCCAAATGCAGAATTTTTGTTTGTGGGTGCTTCTGATAAAATGGAAATGGAAAAGGTTCCAGATGCGGGGTACCAGATTAAAGGCTTGTGGATTTCTGGAATTCAAAGAAAGTTGACTTTGAAAAATGTATCCTTTCCATTTAAGCTCATAAGCAGCTTGATAAAATCGCGTAAAATTATAAGCCATTTTCAACCAGATGTTGCTATAGGAACAGGAGGGTTTGCTAGTGGACCATTGTTACATGTGGCAATGTCTAAGGGTGTGCCGAGTTTGATTCAAGAACAAAATTCATTTCCAGGAATTACAAATAAGATTCTGTCTAAAAAAGCAGATGTGATTTGTGTGGCGTATGATGGCTTAGAGCGATTTTTTCCGAAGCAAAAAATCATTAAAACGGGAAACCCTGTGCGGCAAGATATATTACATGTGGAAGAAAAGTTAGGGCAAGCCAAAGCACATTTTAAGTTGAATGATAATACATTGACGTTGCTCGTCCTCGGAGGTAGTTTGGGGGCAAAACGGATTAACGAGCTCATAGAGTCAAAATTAGAATTTTTTCAAACTCAAAATGTTCAGGTTATATGGCAATGTGGTAAGTTGTATTATGAAGAGTATCAGAAATATGATGCTATGAAACATGTGCAGATACATGCGTTTTTGAACCAGATGGATATGGCGTATGCAGCCGCTGATATTATTATTTCTAGAGCTGGAGCAGGCTCTGTGTCAGAACTATGTATTGTGGGTAAGCCTACAATTTTTATCCCATCGCCTAATGTGTCTGAAGATCATCAAACAAAAAACGCAAATGCTATTGCAGATAATGGGGGTGCAGTTTTAATTAAAGAATCGGATTTGGATATAGATTTCGAGAATAAATTTTCACAAATCGTCCATTCAAAAGAAAAACAAAATGAACTTAGTGAAAATATCAAAAAACTGGCTTTAGTAAACGCCACGAAAGACATTGTTGATGAAATTGAAAAACTATTAAACACCTGATCTTGAAAACTTTAGAAAACATATATTTTATTGGAATTGGCGGTATAGGAATGAGCGCTTTAGCAAGGTATTTTATTGCCGACGGGAAACATGTGGCGGGTTATGATAAAACACCATCCAATGTCACTGATGATTTACAAGGCTTAGGGGCAAATATTCATTTTGATGATAGCGTCGATTGTATAAAAGAAAACTATTTAGATGCTACAAAGACGCTTGTCGTATATACACCAGCTATTCCGAATGAGCATCGTGAATTAAATTATTTTAAGACCAATGGTTTTAGAGTTCTAAAACGTTCTGAGGTTTTGGGTTTAATCACTAAGAATACCACTTGTTTAGCGGTTTCTGGAACACATGGGAAAACGACAACAACAAGCATTTTAGGGCATTTACTCAAAGTGTGTGATGTGAATATGACGGCGTTTTTAGGTGGGGTTTCTGAGAATTATAATTCTAATTTGATTCAAAACGGTGCCGAGGTTTCAGTTGTTGAAGCAGATGAATTTGACCGTTCCTTTCTTACGCTTTCGCCAGATTATGCTTGTATTACTTCAATGGATGCAGATCATTTAGATATTTACGGAGAGAAATCTGCCTTAGAGGAATCTTTTAGAGATTTTATAAATAATATAACGCCTAATGGAAAACTCTTTGTTAAAAAAGGATTGCCAGTTAAAGGTTGGACATATGCGGTAGAGGAAGATGCTGATTATAAGGCGGTCAACGTTAGGATAGCAGAGGGGACTTATGTTTTTGATGTAGTGACTCCTACTCAAGAGATTAAAGATGTTACATTTGGATTGCCAGGGCGTCATAATTTGTCAAATGCATTAATTGCTTTAGTTATGGCTTTGGAGTTTGGTTGTGATGCTTTTAATCTTGTTAAAGCATTAGCCTCTTACAAAGGTGTGAAAAGACGTTTCACCTATGAGATAAAAACAAAAAAAATGGTCTTTATTGATGATTATGCACATCATCCAGAAGAAATAAATGCCGTTTATCAAGCGGTTAAAGAAATGTATCCAGAAGATAAGTGTGTTGTGGTTTTTCAACCGCACCTATTTAGTAGAACTCGAGATTTTGTAGATGAATTTGCAAAAAGTTTAGCGCAATTTGATGAGGTGTTATTATTGGATATTTATCCAGCAAGAGAGTTGCCTATAAAAGGTGTTGATGCTCAGTGGCTTCTAGGTAAAATTGAAAACCCGAATAAGAAGTTGATTTTGAAATCTGAAATTGTCTCGGAATTGAAAAATAGTGCGTCAAAAATCATCCTTACCTTAGGTGCTGGCGATATTGGTATGGAGGTAAATCGTATAAAAAAAGAATTAAGCATTGCGAATTAACTGGAATTACATAAAAGCCTTTGTTTTACTAATATTAGTAGTATTTTTGCATGCCTTTTCCGTAGGTCGCAATGCGGAAAGAAAATTGACCGATGTTTCGGTTAGTTTTTTGGGTGATGAGAACCTGTATGTTACAGAACAAACGGTTAATAAGTTGTTGATACAAAGTGAGTACGACTTTACGACTGTGCCTAAAGAAACTTTAGATTTGAATGTCGTAGAATCTGCTTTAAATGCAAATCCTATGATTAAAAAAGCTCAGGTCTATTTGAGTATTAATGGTGAGGTTTTAGCAGAGGTAGAACAGCGTAATCCTATTGCAAGGATACATGATGATACATCGTATTATATTGATGATGAAGGTTTAGTGATGCCGCTGTCGACAAAATATACAGCTCGTGTACCATTGGTAACAGGGGTAATAGATGAGAATGATTTGGAAAATGTGTTTCTGATGGCAACAAAAATATATAATGATGCTTTTTTGAAAAAACATATTACTCAAATCCATCAAAATGATAGCAAGGAGATTGTGTTAAGCGCGAGAATTTTGGATTTTGAAATTTATATTGGCGATTTAAATGCTATAGATAAAAAAATAAATAATTTCAAAGCTTTTTATCAAAAAGCTAGAAAAGACAAGGTTTTAGGTAAGTATAGTAAAGTGAATTTGCAATTTGTAAATCAAGTTGTGTGCACTAAAAAGTAGATTATGGAAACTCATAAAATTTCGATAGGATTAGATATTGGGACCACAAAAATTGTGGCCATGGTTGGACGTCAAAATGACTACGGCAAATTAGAAATCCTTGGCGTTGGTAAGTCAAAAAGTTTAGGCGTGCATAGAGGTGTGGTCAATAATATTACACAAACGATACAATCTATTCAGCAAGCAGTTCAAGAAGCAGAGGCAGCTTCAGGAGAAAAAATTGAAGAGGTTACGGTGGGTATCGCTGGTCAACATATTCGTAGTTTACAACATAGTGATTATATTACAAGGTCAAATTCAGAATTGGTTATTAACGATGAGGATATCGATTGCTTAATCAATCAGGTGCATAAGCTGGTAATGCTTCCTGGTGAGGAAATTATTCACGTGTTACCCCAAGAATATAAGGTGGATGGTCAGGCAGAAATAAAAGAGCCCATTGGAATGTATGGAGGGCGTTTGGAAGCTAATTTCCATGTGGTGGTTGGGCAAGTATCATCAATAAGAAATATTGGACGCTGTGTAAAAAGTGCAGGCTTGGGACTAGATGGCATTACATTGGAACCTTTGGCTTCAGCAAACGCGGTCTTAAGTCAAGAAGAGAAAGAAGCCGGAGTGGCGTTGATAGATATAGGAGGAGGAACTACTGATTTGGCAATTTTTAGAGATGGAATTATTAGGCATACTGCTGTCATTCCCTTTGGAGGAAATGTCATTACCGAAGACATTAAAGAGGGGTGCTCAATTATAGAAAAGCAAGCTGAATTACTCAAAATTAAATTTGGTTCTACATGGCCAGGAGAAAATAAAGATAATGAGATTGTATCAATTCCTGGATTAAGAGGAAGGGAACCAAAAGAAATAACCCTTAAAAATTTATCAAAAATAATCCATGCTAGAGTTGTGGAAATTATTGAACAAGTTTATGTAGAAATCAAAAACTATGGTCATGAGGAACAAAAGAAAAAATTAATTGCAGGCATTGTGTTAACTGGAGGAGGTAGTCAGTTGAAACATTTAAAGCAATTGGTAGAATATATTACAGGAATGGATACTAGGATTGGATATCCAAATGAACATCTTGCTGGAGGAAGTGATGAAGAAGTAACAAGTCCATTGTTTGCCACAGCAGTAGGATTGGTAATGGAAGGCTTGAAACATCAAGAGAAAAAACAACAAGAGAAAGAAGATGTTGTTAAGGAACTTGAAGATTCAAATGAAGATGACGCAACTGCCGGAGCAGATGAACCTGTGGTGGATACATCAAAAAGAAGACAAAAGTCATTCCTTGATAGGCTTACGGAGCGTGTTAAGGATTTTTTAGATAACGCAGAATAATAAAATAAAACCAGTAAAACGAGAAATATGAGTAGCAACAACGATTTTGGGATAACGTTTGACTTGCCTAAGAATCAATCTAATGTCATAAAAGTAATTGGCGTTGGTGGCGGTGGAAGCAATGCTATAAACCATATGTTTCAACAAGGCATAAAAGGTGTTGATTTTGTCATCTGTAATACAGATGCACAAGCACTTAATAATAGTGGAGTGCCCAATAAAATACAATTGGGTGTAAGTCTAACAGAAGGATTAGGGGCTGGCGCAAATCCTGAAGTAGGAGAGCAAGCTGCAATAGAGAGTATCGAAGAGATTCGCCGTATGTTAGATACAAATACAAAAATGGTATTTATTACCGCCGGAATGGGTGGTGGAACAGGAACAGGAGCTGCGCCGGTTATTGCAAAAATGGCTAAAGAATTGGATATTCTTACGGTTGGTATTGTTACAATGCCTTTTCAATTTGAAGGAAAATTGAGAATTCAGCAAGCGCAAAAAGGTTTAGAAAAACTAAGGGATCATGTGGACTCTCTAATCGTTATTAATAATAATAAATTAAGAGAAGTTTACGGTAATTTAGGGTTTAAAGCAGGGTTCTCTAAAGCAGACGAAGTGTTGTCTACGGCTTCACGAGGAATTGCAGAAGTGATTACGCATCATTATACACAAAATATTGATTTGCGTGATGCGAAAACAGTTTTAAGTAATAGCGGAACAGCAATAATGGGGTCTTCTACTGCCGCAGGGTCAAACCGTGCACAAGAAGCAATTACGAAAGCTTTAGATTCACCATTACTTAATGATAATAAAATTACTGGTGCTAAAAACGTACTGTTGCTTATTGTTTCTGGTTCACAAGAAATTACTATTGATGAAATTGGAGAAATTAATGACCATATTCAAACCGAAGCTGGTTATGGCGCTAATATTATTATGGGGGTTGGTGAGGATGAGTCCTTAGAAGATTCTATTTCTGTGACGATAATAGCAACGGGTTTTAATGTAGAACAACAAGATGAAATTACAAATACCGAAACAAAGAGAGTGGTTCATGCGTTAGAGGATGAGCAAGGCGCAAAACAGGATGTGTTTAAGGTAAAAGAACCTGCAACTATTCCTCCAAAAACGGTTTTAGAGCGTGATGAAAAGAAAATTGTTCATTCCTTAACTGAACTGGATAAGGAAATCCCAGAAATGGATTTGGTGCCTACGAACTCCATAATCAAAAATATCGATGTGCTTTATGAAGAGGTTGCGACTGATGTTTCTGAAGACGATTTTATAATTAATGATATACAATCGGAAAACGAGAAGCAAGTTGCTGAAGATGACGTTGTAGAGGAGCAAACTGTGTTGACGTTTGACTTGCCTATTGCACCCTCAAAATCAATAGAAAGTAAAAGTGAACACGAGGCAAAAGAAGACCTGCGTTTTGAATTATGCGATGAAGTTAAAGATATTGAGGTTAATGGGTATGTTGAAGTTGTTTCTGGTGATGAAGCTCATAATGCTAATGATAACGGTGGAAAAAGATATGATTTAGAGGATTTTATGGAGCCTGAAATATCTAAGGAAACTTCAGATGAGAAACTATCTTATTCCCAAAACGATATTGTTTTTGAGCGAAAGGAAGTTGAAGAGAAGCACCTTGAGGAGGAAGATTTAGAAGAATTAGATCCATTTAATAGTCCAATATCTAAACATTTAAAAGAACGTGCCAACGAGCGCAGAAGAAAAATGAAAGAGTTTAATTATAAATTCAATAATGCTAAAATTGAAGATATAGAAAAAGAGCCTGCTTATAAGAGGCAAGGAGTAGATTTGGATGCGGTGCAGCATTCTTCTGAGAATAACGCCTCTAGAATGTCCGTTGGATTTGATGATAATGATGATGTGCAATTGCGAAATAATAATTCTTTTTTACATGATAATGTGGATTGATATCCAGTAGGTTTTAAGATATAAACGTTTCGTTTTATAACCCGAAATTTACGCTTGTAATTTCGGGTTTCTTTTTGCAGTGAAATCAATAGTATTCCTCCGAGCAACTACACTTTATTTTTTTAGAAAAATTATGAGGTAATAGAAGCAGGGCAAAAGCACTATGAAATATTTGTTGTTTAGTGATAAAAAGTCTATTTGTCGCACCGTTAATTGATGTGATTTTTATGTGTTTTACTGATTAATAAAGCAATAATAAACAAAATAATATCATCTAATTTGATAACTATTTTAAGCGAAGTAAAAGATCTGAGATGTGATTTACTGAAACTTCATAAACTAAATCACATCCTCTTTATCTCAGTGTTTGGAGTGATTTGTGGCGCAGATACTTGGAAAGAATTGAAGTTATTGCTAAAGATAGAAAAATATTAAGAGGTGCAAAATCAAATGGAAGACCATCTCCCATTCATATGGTAAGTGCTTGGTCTAAAGAACAAAATATTGTAACAGGACAGATAAAGACTAAATAGAAATCAAACGAGATTACTGTGATTCTCGAACTTTTAAATATACTATCTTTAAAGCATACCGTTGTTACTATTGACGCTATGGGTTGCCAAAAAGAAATCGCCTTAGTAATTGTAAAAGAAAATACAGATTATATTTTGACAGTAAAAGAGAGTCAAAAGCAGTTGCATCAAGATATTAAAGATGAATTTAGATTTGGTAAAACAATAACATTTTTCATCTCTCAAGATTTACATGGACGTATAGAAACTAGAACTTGCAGTGTTCTAAACAATTTGAAATATATTGACCCATCTAACAAATGGTAAAAATTAACAACAGTTATAAAAGTTGAGGGTATTCGTGAGTTTAAAAACTCAAACAAACCAAAAGAAATAGCAACATGGTGTTATGTCTCTAGCTTATAGTGTAATGCAGGCTATTTTCAAAAAGCAATACTAACGCATTGGGGTATAGAAAGCAAACTTCACTGGAGTTTAGATATTGCATTCCGTGAAGATGTTTCTAGAAAAAGAATTGGAAATTCAGCACAAAACTTCTCTATGATAGCAAAAATGGCGCTAAACCTATTAAAAAATAAAAAAACAGAAAAGGCAGGTTTGTAAAGTAAAAGATTTAAAGCTACTTTGGATGAAAACTACCTAAAAAAAATAATCGGAATATAGTGTCTTTGCCTTATATGTTGTTTTGACTGAGCTTAAGCTATGGTTTAGTGTGACTTTGCTATCTGTCTCTAAAGAAATTGATCTTACTCAATTAAAAATCATTAATCTTGTTTTATCTTCGCATTTGTATAAAAAATTGAATTTAAAGTATGAGTGTTATTTGGGTAATCCTTGGATTTATTTTACTTGTTGTAGGTGGTGAGTTTTTGGTAAGGTCTTCTGTGGCTTTATCGTTTAAGTTGAATTTGTCTAAAATGGTGATTGGTATGACTGTTGTGTCCTTTGCTACTTCTGCGCCAGAACTTTTGGTGAGTTTAAATGCTGCTTTGAGTGGGTCGCCTGCTATTGCTATAAATAATGTTATTGGATCAAATATAGCTAACATTGGTTTTGTGCTTGGAATTACAGCATTGATAGGGACTATTGCAGTGGATAGGTCTTTTTATACGTTGAATTGGCCAGTGATGATGCTGTTTAAAATATTGCTATTTTACTTTCTGTCTAATGATAATAAGTTAACGGCTATTGAGGGTGGTATTTTGTTTATTGGTTTAATTGCTTTTATAGTCGTGCTGATAAAAGGTGCAAAGTCAGAAGATTTGGATGGTGACGTTGATGAGGGGTTGTCTAAGGTGTCTTATTTTAAGATTTTTGTCTGGCTTAGTATTGGTGGTGTTGCATTATATTTGGGAGCAAAATGGCTGGTGGATGGTGCTGTTGAAATAGCGCAGTCGGTTGGCGTAAGTGAAGCTGTTATTTCAGTAACTATGATTGCTATTGGAACAAGTGTTCCTGAGTTGGCAGCTTCTGTAATTGCGGTGGCAAAAAAGGAAAAAGCTATTTCATTGGGGAACTTAATTGGTTCTAATATATTTAATATTGGTTCTGTGCTTGGGTTGACATCAATTATTAAGACTATTCGTGTGACAGATGCTATGATTTTATCAAGGGATATTTTTTGGATGTTGATGTTTGCAGCGGTGTTGTTACCTTTAGTTTTTATTCCAAAGCGTTTTCAGTATAATAAACTCGAAGGTATTATTTTGGTTGGTGCTTATGGTGCGTTTATAGCTCTAGTGTTTTTGGGGAGTTAAAGTGTAGTATTTAAATGTATAGAAAAGGCTGAGTAGATACTCAGCCTTTTTATATGATGAAAACAAAGTGAAATAAATTACACTTTCGCAGACTTTACAGTTTTAATAATTCGTGCTGCAATTTTGTAAGGATCGCCATTAGAAGCAGGGCGTCTGTCTTCTAGCCAGCCTTTCCAGCCTTTTTCTACTGTGATAATTGGGATTCGGATAGAAGCACCTCTATCTGAAATACCATAGCTAAAGTCAGAAACATGTGCGGTTTCGTGTAAGCCTGTTAAGCGCTCGTCGTTATTGGCGCCATATACGTCAATATGTTGTTCGGTTACGGGTCTAAAAGCTTCACATATCTTCATGTAGGTTTCTTTGCTTCCGCAAGTTCTTAGTGTTGTGTTTGAGAAGTTGGCGTGCATACCACTACCATTCCAATCGCCTTTGACAGGTTTTGGATGGTATTCAATATAGTAGCCGTACTTTTCTGTTAAGCGATCGAGTAGGTAGCGTGCTATCCAAATTTCATCTCCAGCTTTCTTTGCGCCTTTTGCAAACAATTGGAACTCCCATTGGCCTGGAGCAACTTCTTGGTTAATGCCTTCAAAGTTTAATCCAGCATCAATACATAGATCCGCATGCTCTTCTACAAAGTCGCGCCCCCAAGTATATCGCCCACCAACAGAACAATAGTATTTTCCTTGTGGTCCAGGGAAACCACCTCTAGGAAATCCTAATGGCAGGTCTGTTTTTTGATCCATTAAGAAATATTCTTGTTCAAATCCAAACCAGAAATCATTGTCATTGTCATCAATTGTAGCTCTTGCGTTTGATGCATGAGGTGTACCATCCGAGTTTAGAACTTCAGCCATTACCAAGAATCCGTTTTTTCTAGTTGGGTCTGGATAGATTGCAACGGGCTTTAATAAGCAGTCAGAAGCACCGCCTTTAGCTTGTTCGGTTGAGCTTCCGTCAAAAGACCATATAGGACAATCTTCTAGTTTTCCGCTAAAGTCATCTTCAACTTTAGTTTTACTTCTCATGTTTTGAGTTGGTTGGTGACCGTCTAACCAAATGTACTCAAGTTTTGATTTTGCCATCTCTTAATGTTGTGTTTTTGAATGAAAATTAAAGCACAAATATAGGGATATCATTTATAACTCTATTTTTTTTGGGGTTAAATTGTGTGAAAATATTATATTTTTGGTTTTTGCCCTGTATTTTTTAGGGGGTGTCTTTTATAAATTTTATTTTAGAGCAATAAAGTGTTAATTTCTTAATAACTTAGCTACCTAAAATTCAAAGCATTCAATTATCAGCTTCTAAAACGATTAATTATCATGTCAACATTACGATTTTATGCCATTAAAGAGAGTTTAAATCGCGCTCCAATTAAGATTGAGACAACTGTAAAACGTTCCGAAATTTTTGCACAAAACGTGTTTAATGCCACTGCTATGCTGCAATCCTTAACTAAGGATGCTTATGCGAGTGTTGTGAATGCTATTGAAAATGGTTCGAAAATAGACCGAAGTATCGCAGATCAAATTGCTTCTGCGATGAAAGATTGGGCTTTATCCAAAGGAGTAACCCATTATACGCATTGGTTTCAGCCTTTAACAGGTGCTACAGCAGAAAAGCATGATGCGTTTTTTGAAACTATAGGTGATGGACAAGCTATTGAGGCTTTTGGTGGTGATCAATTGGTTCAGCAGGAACCAGATGCATCTTCTTTTCCTAATGGTGGTTTAAGGAATACTTTTGAAGCTCGTGGTTATACGGCTTGGGATCCAACATCTCCAGCATTTGTTTACGGAACAACTTTGTGTATTCCTACGGTATTTGTAGCATATACAGGAGAAGCCTTAGATAATAAAACGCCATTGTTAAGAGCTCTGCAAGCTGTGGATGCTGCTGCCGTTGCTGTGGCAAAATATTTTGATAAGAATGTAAAAAAAGTAAATGCGTCTTTAGGTTGGGAACAAGAATATTTTTTGATAGATAAGGCCTTGGTAGCGTCTCGACCAGATATAATGCTGACAGGAAGAACCTTGTTAGGGCATCCACCATCAAAAGGACAGCAGTTAGATGATCATTATTTTGGAAGTATTCCTAATAGGGCTATGGCTTATATGAGAGATCTGGAAACTGAATGCATGCTTTTAGGAATTCCGGTGAAGACTAGGCATAATGAAGTTGCACCAAATCAATTTGAGTTGGCTCCAATATATGAAGAAACAAACCTCGCTGTGGATCATAATTCTTTGTTAATGGATGTTATGGACAAAGTAGCAGAACGACATCATTTTAAAGTGCTGTTTCATGAAAAACCCTTTGCAGGTGTCAATGGCTCTGGGAAACATAATAATTGGAGTTTGAGTACAGATACTGGTATCAATTTATTAGGTCCAGGAAAAACCCCAATGAGTAATCTTCAGTTTTTAACTTTTTTTGTAAGTACGATAAAAGCGGTTCATGACAATGAAGAGTTGTTGAGAGCGTCTATAGCAAGTGCTAGTAATGATCATCGTTTAGGAGCAAATGAAGCGCCACCAGCTGTTATTTCGGTGTTTATTGGTGAGCAATTAAGTAAGGTTTTAAATGAGTTGGAAAGTGTGACAAAAGGAAAATTATCGCCAAAGGAAAAAACAGATTTAAAATTAAATGTGGTTGGTAAGATTCCAGAAATACTATTGGATAATACAGATAGGAATAGAACATCACCTTTTGCTTTTACAGGAAATAAATTTGAGTTTAGAGCTGTGGGGTCGACGGCAAATTGCGCTAATCCAATGACGGTTTTAAACTCTATTGTAGCGAAACAATTGATTGAATTTAAGGCGGATGTTGATGCTTTGATCGATTCTAAGGAGATGAAGAAAGATGATGCTATTTTTAACGTGATTAGAGAATACATAAAACAATTCAAGGCAATATTGTTTGAGGGTAATGGTTATGGGGAGGCTTGGCAGAAGGAGGCTAAAAAGCGCGGTTTGAGTAATGCTAAGACCACGCCTGAAGCATTAAAAGCTAATGTGTCCGAAAAAACTATTGCTCTT
This sequence comes from Flavobacteriaceae bacterium, assembly GCA_013215095.1. GTDB lineage: Bacteria > Bacteroidota > Bacteroidia > Flavobacteriales > Flavobacteriaceae > DT-34. Next base: position 17,919 of record JABSPM010000028.1, read on the forward strand.
TTTGAATCGCTTGATGTAATGACCAAAGTGGAAATTAAAGCGCGTTATGAAATTCAAGTTGAAGCATATGCGATGCATGTGCAGATAGAAAGTAGAACTCTTGGAGATATTGCTAGAAACCATGTTATTCCTACGGCTGTTAAATACCAAAATATTTTAATAGAAAATGTAAAAGGGATTAAGGCTATTTACGGAAAAGAGTTTAAAAAATTTGCTCAAGAACAATTGGAGCTTATCGAGGATATTTCTAAGCGTATCGGGGCAATAAATTCTAATGTTACCAAGATGATAAATGAACGTAAGAAGGCCAATGTAATTAACAATTCTGAACAAAAGGCAGCTTATTATTGCGATAAAGTAAAGCCGTTTTTTGAAGAAATTAGATACCATTGTGATAAATTAGAATTGATGATTGATGATGAGCTTTGGCCTTTGACTAAGTATAGAGAACTCTTATTTACGAGGTAAAGATGGTATAGGGATTTTTGTAGGTCTTTTTACTGCTTTTAGGATGTTCTTAATAGATTTGCAATGAAGAATTTATGTTGCCTTTGGTATGGAAGAAGTTTCAATTCAAGGTATGTTGTCTCAAATATAATAAGGGATTGCATAATTCTATTTATTTCTATAGAATAAAACTAAATAACTTTATTACTTTTGTGTATCGAAAACCAAGGTTAGAAATGAGTAAAGAAGTCAGCAAGCGCTACGCACAAAGAGGAGTTTCAGCATCTAAGGAAGATGTGCATAATGCTATCAAAAATATAGACAAAGGGTTGTTTCCTAAAGCCTTTTGTAAAATTGTTCCAGATTATTTAACAAATGACGAGGACTATTGCTTGATTATGCATGCAGATGGTGCAGGCACCAAAAGCGCCTTGGCTTATATGTACTGGAAAGAAACTGGAGATCTTTCGGTGTGGAAAGGAATTGCTCAAGATGCTTTAATTATGAATATTGATGATTTGCTGTGTGTCGGTGCTACAGACAATATTATGCTCTCATCTACAATTGGACGCAATAAGAACTTAATTCCAGGAGAGGTTATTGCTGCCATTATTAATGGTACTGAAGCTTTAATTTCTGAACTAAAAGAGTTTGGAGTAACCATTCATTCTACAGGTGGAGAAACAGCGGATGTTGGAGACTTGGTGAGAACAATTATTGTAGATTCTACAGTAACGGCTAGAATGAAACGTTCCGATGTTATTGATAATGCTAATATTAAAGCAGGTGATGTTATTGTAGGTCTGGAATCTTTTGGTCAAGCCTCTTATGAGAAGAATTACAATGGAGGGATGGGGAGTAATGGTCTAACATCTGCACGTCATGACGTCTTTCATAGCTATTTGGCAGAAAAGTATCCGGAAAGTTTTGACGCAGCGGTACCTAAGGATTTAGTGTATTCTGGGAATGTAAAACTTACAGATCGTGTTGAGAATGCGCCAATTGATGCAGGGCAATTAGTCTTGTCGCCAACACGTACTTATGCGCCAATTATAAAAGCAATACTTTCAGAATACAATGCAGATGATATACACGGTATGATTCATTGTAGTGGAGGTGCGCAAACAAAAGTGCTTCATTTTGTGGAAAATTTACATATAATAAAGGACAATATGTTTGATGTTCCGCCTTTATTTAAACTTATTCAAGAGCAGTCTAATACAGATTGGAAAGAAATGTACCAAGTCTTTAATTGTGGGCATCGTATGGAGGTTTATGTGTCTCCTGAGGTGGCGGAGCATATTATTTCGATTTCAAAATTGTTTAATGTAAAGGCTCAAATTGTTGGAAGTGTAGAGGCCTCAGATGCTAAAAAATTAACAATTAAGAGTGAGTTTGGAGTATTTAGTTATTAATTTTTTATGTTTCAATATTCAATTAGCCCAATAGTTCTTATAGCTTGTGTCTTATGTTTTGTGAGTGATGTGTTTGCACAAGAATTAGTGCAAAAAGATACATTGCAAGAACCCGTAGATGTAATTGCTGCTAAAGCAATTGCGGGAATAACAAACGCCTTTAAAGTTAAATCCGATACTGTACTGCCGTTATGGACTGAAGTTAACAAGGCAACTTTAGATGTTAATGAAGTTGCTTTTGTAAACTGGAATGCAGGAGGGACAAACTCTATTTCTGGGCTTCTGGGTTTAGAGTGTCAAAGAAACTACAAAAAAGATCATATGGCATGGGAAAATAAAATGTTTGCAAGATATGGTCTTAATAAACAACAAGAGCAAAAACTGCGCAAAACCGATGATATTTTAGAAATACATTCACGTTTTGGTTATAGAAAGGATACTATTTCTAATTGGTATTATTCGGCAAATTTTAGTTTTAAAACACAGTTTGCTAATGGTTATAATTATTCCAATAGCGATTCTAATGCAATCTCTAAATTTATGGCGCCAGGATATCTGTTTTTAGGGGCGGGAACGGCATTTGGGGAGCATATCAAATCATTTTCGATGTACTTTTCACCTCTAACTTTAAAGTCAACTTTCGTTTTAGATAGAAGGTTGGCAGATGCAGGTTCTTTTGGAGTAGAGGCTGCCAAATATGATGCCGAGGATAGGAAAATTTCTGATGGTAATCGCTCAAGGCATGAAGTAGGTGTTTTAGTTTCAAGTACTTTTAATAAACAAGTGTTTAGTAATATTTCTTTGAAGCATTTAATAAGCCTTTATACAGATTACTTAAATGACTTTGGAAATATTGATGTAGATTGGGAAGTGTATTTTGATTTTAAAGTTAATCAATACGTGAGAGCTTCTTTAGGATCACATCTTAAATATGATAATGATGTCAAAACTGTTGTAGAAAATGAAACTACAGGTGAGACCATTCAAAAAGGAGCTAAAGTGCAATGGAAACAACTTTTGGGACTTGGTGTATCTGTAGCTTTTTAATGTTTTGTGAATATTAATACCATAATTAGGATTTCTTTAGGAAGTTATAATAAGCTTAATGTGGTATGTAATGATAATCTTGAAGTTCATGGGTGTCATTAATCTGCTTTGTCCAACCGTTTTTTAAAAGGTAAATCGTATCTGATATTTCGGTAATATGCTCGTGTATATGGTCAGAAATAACCAAAACTTTGTTTGCTTTTTCAGACTGTATTAGTGTTTTAATAATTTCAATTATTAAAGGCGCTAAATGTGTAAAGGGCTCGTCTAGAAATACAATTTCACTAGGACTTTTTAGGATGGCATGGACTTCAATCAATCGCTTTTCGCCGCCAGAGAAGGTGTGAAATTTTTTGTTTTCAAGATTGGTAAATGAAGGAAATTGAGAGGTGAAATTATTCCAATTTACATTATAATTTTTAAAAAGTGTTTTCAGTTTAAAGTTTTTTGGAACAAAATGATATTGCGGTAAATATTTTACTTTACCAGTTTGGTATAATGGTTTTAAAAGAGGCTTGCCATCAATTCGAACCAATTTGTATTTGGATTTTAAGGCTCCAAATATAACTTCGAATAAAGAGGTTTTTCCTGCACCATTAGAGCCCAAAATACCAGTGATTTTACCAGTTTCAGCTTTGAGGTAGATGCCATTGAGTATTGTTTTGTTTTTTAAGTAAAGTTCTACATTGTCTATTTCTAAAATCATATAAATTCTTTAATCACTTCTATAAATACTATCGTTATTGCAGCATCAAAAATAAATAGAACAGTAAATAACTGTAGTGATGATATGCCTAAGTTGTTGTAAAAAATCAATTTTCGCTTTGCATGTGTTACATTGCATAAATAACAAACAAAAATAGTACAGAACAATTTTGTGATGACTGCAGGGATAATATAGGGATTAATAATGGTTAAGCCAATATTAATCACAAACGACCAAACTGCAAAAGGTCTGTAAAACGTTAGTATCGTAAGGAAGCGCTGCATGTCTGTTTTTAACGAATTAAATGATTATTTATTTTTCATAGCTGATATGTTTCATGAGGATGTTGACAATTCATAAATTATCGTATTTTTGCGACACAATTTTTCAGAATTAGATGTTAGAGAAAATACAGATTATAAAGCAGCGTTTTGATGAAGTTAATGATTTGATCATTCAGCCAGATATTATTTCGGATCAAAAACGTTATATTAAACTCAATAAGGAATATAAAGATCTTAAGAAGATTGTAGATAAGGCTGCTATATATGAGTCTTTATTGCAAAATATTTCTGAGGCCGAAGAAATTATAGCAGATGGTAGTGATGCCGAGATGGTAGAAATGGCAAAAATGGAATTGGATGAAGCAAAGGAAAAGCTGCCTGACTTAGAAGAAGAAATTAAATTTATGCTCATACCACAAGACCCTGAAGATTCAAAAAATGCAGTGGTTGAGGTAAGAGCAGGAACAGGTGGTGATGAGGCTAGTATTTTTGCCGGAGACTTATATAGAATGTATTCTAAATATTGCAGTGACAAAGGCTGGAAGTTGGAGGTTATGAATATGAGTGAAGGAACCTCTGGAGGGTTTAAAGAAATTATATTTGAAGTCTCTGGAGAAGATGTATATGGCACCTTAAAATTCGAAGCTGGAGTGCATCGTGTACAACGCGTGCCACAAACAGAAACACAAGGGCGTGTGCATACCTCAGCGGCAACTGTGATGGTGTTGCCAGAGGCTGAAGAAATTGACTTTGAGTTAGATATGACGGAGGTTAGGATAGAACGTACAACATCTACTGGTCCTGGAGGGCAGTCTGTAAATACAACCTATTCTGCAATTAAATTGCATCATGAGCCAACAGGAATGATTGTAAGTTGTCAAGATCAAAAATCATCACATAAAAACTTAGAGAAAGCATTAAAGGTTTTGCGTTCTAGATTATATGATAAAGAATTAGAAAAGCAACAAGCTGCAGATTCTGCAAAACGTAAAAGTATGGTGTCTTCTGGAGATCGCAGTGCTAAGATTAGAACCTACAACTACCCACAAGGTCGTGTTACAGATCATAGAATCGGATTGACATTGTATGACCTGTCGAATATTATTAATGGAGATATTCAAAAAATAATAGACGAGTTGATGTTGGTGGAAAATACTGAAAAATTAAAAGCTGATAGCGACCTACTTTAAAATTTATTAAAGCCTCTTTTGAGGCTTTTTTTATAAACCAATTTGTTATCCTAAGATATTTAGGAATCTTTTGTAATTTATGACAACACAACAATTAATAGAACAAATAAAAATCAAAAAGTCATTCTTATGCATTGGCTTGGATGTAGATTTAAAAAAAATTCCACAGCACTTATTAAAAGAAAAAGATCCAATCTTTGCTTTTAATAAAGCCATTATTGATGCGACCCATCATCTGTGTGTGGCTTATAAACCCAATACAGCATTTTATGAAGCTTATGGAATTAAAGGGTGGCCAGCTTTAGAGAAAACCATAAATTATATTAATGAAAAGTATCCAGAGATTTTTACAATAGCTGATGCCAAGCGAGGAGATATAGGTAATACGAGTACAATGTATGCCAAAGCCTTTTTTGAAGATTTAGCTTTTGATAGTATTACCGTTGCACCTTATATGGGAAAGGATTCAGTAGAACCATTTTTAGCGTTCGAGGATAAACATACTATACTTTTGGCATTAACTTCTAATCAAGGTGCTTTTGATTTTCAAACCAAAATTATAGACAGAAAAGAAGTCTATAAACAAGTTTTAGAAACGTCAACATCTTGGAAAAATAGTAAGAATTTGATGTATGTAGTTGGCGCAACTAAAGCTGAATATTTGGCCGAGATTAGACAAATAATTCCAGAACAATTTTTGTTAGTACCAGGAGTAGGAGCGCAAGGCGGAAATCTTCAAGACGTTTGTAAATATGGCATGGTTAAAGATAGCATAGGTCTATTAATCAATTCGTCTAGAGGTATCATTTATGCTTCTAATGGCGAAGATTTTGCTGAAGCTTCTGTGCGTAAAGCGAGAGAATTGCAAGAACAAATGGCTGCTGTTTTAAAGACGTGAGGTTTTCATGATAATTAAAGACCAGATAGGAAGACTTTTTGAATTGCGTACTACACCAAAACGTATCGTTTCTTTAGTGCCGTCACAAACCGAATTATTAGTTGATCTTGGATTAGAAGATTGCATTGTTGGAGTGACCAAGTTCTGTATTCACCCAAAGCATTTACGTAAGACAAAAACACGGGTAGGAGGCACTAAGGAAATTCATATAGATAGAATAAAAGCTCTAAATCCTGATATTATTCTATGTAATAAAGAAGAAAATACCAAGAAGATTGTAGAAGCTTGTGAAGCCATTTGTCCTGTTCATGTGTCTGATATTTTTACCATGGAAGATACTTTGGAGTTAATGCTGCAGTATGGTATTTTATTTGAGGTCGAATCGAAAGCAAAAGCATTGGTAAGGCGCATTGGAAACGAATGGCAAGAATTTAAGATCTACATTGCTTCCAAACCTAAATTGAAAGTCGCATACTTTATTTGGAAAACGCCGTGGATGGTTGCTGGGGCTAATACATTTATCAATTATTTGTTGACGTGTAATGGTTATGAAAATGTCTTTGGTGATAAGACGAGATATCCTACGGTAGAATTAATAGATTTAAAAGCTAAGGCTGTTAATCACGTGTTCTTGTCTTCAGAGCCTTATCCCTTTAAAACAAAACATGTAAAAGAATTCCAAGAAAATATGGGGCAGTCCATAGGAGTACATATTGTAGATGGCGAAATGTTTTCGTGGTATGGGTCTCGACTTCAATACGCGTTTAGTTATTTTAAATCCCTAAGACAAAGGCTTTAGATCTCTGTCTAAGTATTTTAAACGATTGAGTTTATTGAGCATTATCATAGCTCGATATTCCGAGATATCACTAAGCGCATGGTCGGTCTGCCTTAGGTTATACGCTTCCTCAATAAGTTGTTTATACTGAATAAGGAGTTTGTTCTTATAGTTTTTAATTTTGATTTTAGTGTCCATTAGGGTTGCGTTAATAATCTAACTAAAGATATTTAAAATATTGTAAACGAGCAAGACATTTCGTAAAATAATAGCGCTACTTTTTTTGAGCGAAAAAACTTCCTTATAAGTAATGACTTAAGGCGGGTTTGATTGTTTTTGAGAACTGAGGATTTTGTATGAAACTAAAAATGTATGCGAAATACTATCTTTCTTTATTGTTTAATTCTTACAATTTCACGTTTTATAAGTTGCCAGACAAAAGGATGCGTCAAGACAAACTAATAAATCTCACTAAAATTAAGAGCGAAAAATGACGGCATAAGAGATACAAGTCAAGCAAGTAAATGTGAAAAATTTTTGTATGACCTCAAAAATTAAGCGTTTCAGATGACTTTAACATTTTATGCAGAATGCTGTATGAATTTCTTGAAAGGTCATTTGATTTTTAATTAGGCATAGTAAAAACTCTAAAAAAGTATCTTATTATTAAAGCTTTATAATATATACTTTAATTAAATTATTAACGCATATTCATACTCAACAAAAAAATAAACCTTTAAGAATTAAAGGCTAAAATTACGTTTAATCTCTTTGAGGTATTCAATGGCATTGATATCATCTACAAAGTTAGCAATCTTAGTTTCTAGTTCTTGAAGGCTTAATATCTTATTTAAGTTGGGTTTAACTTTACCAACTTTGCAATACTGTTTGCTCATGGTGTTTTTATTTATTTACGAGTAAAATTACAGTTTGGATGTTAGCTAAGTTTTAATTTTGGGTTATTGAATTGATGTATTAATCTTGAATGGCAAAAACTTGTCTTAGTAAATCGGTTGTTCTACTAGAAACTTTAGTTCTGATTTCCTTTTCTTCAACAGCAATCATCGTATAAACCCCATCTAAAGCTTTTTTAGTGACATAATCTGTAAGATCTGTGTTTACCTTGTTAGTGAAAGGTATGGCGTTGTATTTATTAATAAGTTTAGCCCAAATCTCATCAGCACCTACTTTATTGAATGAATTTTCAATTACAGGGTGAAATTTTTCGTAAAGGGCAGCATTTGTTCGAGCCGACAAGTATTGTGTAGCAGCATCATCATTACCAAGTAAAATATTTTTAGCATCATCAAAAGTGATGCCTTTTACGGCGCTTACAAAAATTGGTGTAGCTTCCTTTACAGCATCTTCCGCAGCTCTATTTAACACTTTTAAGCCCTCATCAGCTAATTTACTAAGTCCAATATCTCTTAGCCCTTGATCCACTTTTTTAAGTTCTTTTGGTAAAGCTATTTTTACCAACTCATTTTTAAAAAAACCATCTTTTGCCGTTAGCTTACTTACTTGTTTGTCAATCCCAAGATCTAAGGCTTGACGTAAACCTCCAGCAATGTCTAAATTACCAATAGTTGAGATGTCTTGTGGCAATTGATTAACCACTTGTTGTAATTCGGCACAAGATACAAATGTCAGTGCAACCACTACATATAAAATTCTTTTCATCATAGTTTAAGGTGTTTATGTAAAGCAAATATAGATGTAGTTGGAGTGTTTTTCCAATTTATGGTCATATAATTTTGAAATTATCCTGAAAACAAAGATGATACGAGAATTTTTTAGGCTTAATAATTTATAAAGCGTTTAGTTTTAAATCCTTTTCATCGAAACCTTGGTATCTCGAAAGGTCTAGAATATACATTGAAATATTGTGCTTACTTTCCGTTAAACAACTAAAACAAAAATCATATATGTTCCCTACATTTGGGTCTCCCTCTAATGCAAGTTGAGGTTTAATATATAGAACGAGTTAACAGCATGGAGTTTGAGTGTCTTAGATGTTTTTCAAAGAACGGTCGTTTATTTTGATTATTTCGTAAATTGCGCACAATGAAAACAAGTTTTTATACGAATGGAACAAATTACACCTTATAAACCCAAACATAAAGTTAGAATTGTAACAGCGGCATCCTTATTCGATGGTCATGATGCGTCAATTAATATTATGAGACGTATCATCCAATCAACAGGATGCGAAGTTATTCATCTTGGACATGATAGAAGTGTTGAGGAAGTTGTTAATACTGCTATCCAAGAAGATGCTAATGCCATTGCGATGACTTCCTATCAAGGTGGTCATAATGAGTATTTTAAGTATATGTACGATTTGCTTAAAACGAAAGGAGCAGAACATATTCGAATTTTTGGAGGCGGTGGAGGTGTAATCTTACCAGAAGAGATTAAAGACTTAATGACTTACGGAATTACACGTATTTATTCTCCAGACGATGGCCGAGAACTTGGACTTCAGGGAATGATTAATGATTTGGTAGAACGTTCAGATTTTGCTATTGGAGATGATTTAAATGGAGAATTAGAATCCATATCATCTAAAGATGTTAATGCAATTGCCCGTGTAATTTCTTCGGCAGAGAATTTTCCGGAGATTGCTAGAGATACTTTAGATGCTATACGTGTTAAAAACGAAACTTCAAAAACACCAGTTCTTGGAATCACAGGAACAGGAGGTGCAGGAAAGTCGTCTTTAGTTGACGAATTGGTAAGACGGTTTTTAATTGATTTTCCAGAAAAGACTATAGGATTAATTTCTGTAGATCCATCAAAACGTAAAACAGGAGGCGCCTTGTTGGGCGATCGTATTCGTATGAATGCGATTAATAATGAGCGTGTCTATATGCGCAGTTTGGCAACACGTCAATCTAACTTAGCCTTGTCAAAACACGTTAGTGATGCGGTCCAGGTATTAAAAGCGGCAGCATATGATTTAATCATTTTAGAGACTTCAGGTATTGGGCAATCAGATACCGAAATTATTGAGCATAGTGATGTTTCCTTATATGTAATGACACCAGAATTTGGTGCTGCAACACAATTGGAAAAAATAGATATGTTAGATTTTGCAGATTTAGTAGCGATTAATAAATTTGATAAACGCGGTGCATTAGATGCGCTACGAGATGTGAAAAAACAGTACATGCGTAATAATAATCTTTGGGATATACACCAAGATGATTTGCCAGTTTTTGGAACAATTGCATCACAATTTAATGATCCAGGCATGAACACCTTATACAAAGCTGTAATGAATACTTTGGTAGAGCGTACTGAAGCAGATTTGGTGTCATCTTTTGAGATTTCTAAAGAAATGAGTGAGAAAATCTTTGTGATTCCACCAGCTAGAACACGCTACTTGTCTGAAATTTCAGAAAGTAATAGGGCTTATGATACTAATGTAAATAAACAAGTAAAAGTCGCTCAAAAGCTTTACGGTATATTTAAAACAATTGAATCTGTTGCAGAGATGCAACCAGAGCTTAATAAAACTGGACTTAACGAAACTCAAATTTTAGACCAAGTAAATACAGAGGAACTACCATTTGTAAAATTGCTTCTAGCACATTTTGATAAGATGAAAATGAATTTGGATCCTTATAATTGGGAAATACTTACCAAATGGAAAACGAAAGTAAGTGCATATAAAAATCCTATATACACTTTTAAAGTAAGAGATAAAGAACTAAAAGTAGAAACACATACAACGTCATTATCACATACTCAGATTCCGAAAGTAGCTTTGCCAAAGTATGAGGCTTGGGGAGATGTTTTACGTTGGAGTTTGCAAGAAAATGTGCCAGGAGAATTTCCGTACACATCAGGATTGTATCCATTTAAACGCACAGGAGAAGATCCAACACGTATGTTTGCTGGAGAAGGTGGCCCAGAACGTACCAATAGACGTTTTCATTATGTGAGTTTGGGTATGCCAGCAAAGCGTTTATCAACAGCTTTCGACAGCGTGCCGCTCTATGGTAATGACCCCGATCATCGTCCCGATATTTATGGGAAAATCGGTAATGCAGGTGTGTCTATATGTTGTCTTGATGATGCTAAGAAATTATACTCTGGTTTTAACTTATCGCATCCGATGACATCGGTTAGTATGACTATTAATGGTCCAGCGCCAATGTTGTTAGGGTTTTTCATGAATGCTGCTATTGATCAGCAATGTGAGATTTATATAAAAGATAATGCATTAGAGGCTGAAGTTGAAGCTAAAATTCAAGAGATATATAAAGACAAAACTCGCCCAACATATACTGGAGATCTGCCTGAAGGAAATGATGGACTGGGCTTAATGCTATTGGGGGTTACAGGAGATCAGGTGTTGCCAAAAGACGTTTATAAGGCTATAAAAGCAAAAACAATTTCTCAAGTAAGAGGAACAGTTCAAGCGGACATTTTAAAGGAAGATCAGGCACAAAATACATGTATTTTTTCTACTGAATTTGCCTTGCGCTTAATGGGAGATGTACAAGAATATTTTATTGAAAACAATGTACGTAACTTTTATTCGGTATCAATTTCTGGATATCATATTGCAGAAGCGGGTGCCAATCCAATTACTCAGTTAGCTCTAACTTTGGCTAACGGGTTTACTTATGTTGAGTATTATCTATCTAGAGGTATGGATATCAATAAATTTGGGCCAAACTTATCATTCTTCTTTTCTAATGGTATTGATCCAGAATATGCTGTGATTGGTCGTGTAGCAAGACGCATTTGGTCAAAAGCTTTAAAACATAAGTACAATGCCAATTCAAGGGCACAAATGTTAAAATATCACATTCAAACTTCTGGTCGAAGTTTGCATGCTCAAGAGATTGATTTTAATGATATTCGTACTACATTACAGGCTTTATATGCCATTTATGATAATTGTAACTCACTGCATACCAATGCCTATGATGAGGCAATTACGACACCAACAGAAGAATCTGTGCGTCGAGCTATGGCAATTCAGTTGATTATTAATAAAGAGCTAGGATTGGCTAAGAATGAAAATCCAATTCAAGGCGCCTTTATTATTGAAGAGTTAACAGATTTAGTAGAAGAAGCCGTACTCGTAGAATTTGATAGAATTACCGAAAGAGGTGGTGTGCTTGGTGCTATGGAAACGATGTATCAACGTTCTAAAATTCAAGAAGAAAGCTTGTATTATGAAACATTAAAGCATACGGGAGAATTTCCAATAATTGGAGTAAATACCTTTTTAAGTAGCAAAGGCTCGCCAACGGTATTGCCTGCTGAAGTGATTAGAGCTACCGAAGATGAAAAACAATTCCAAATCAAAACACTAGAAAGTTTACATGAAGCGCATGATACAAAAGCGATGTTAACGCGCCTACAAGAAAAAGCTATTACTAATAAAAATATCTTTGAAGATTTGATGGAAGTTTGTAAAGTATGTTCTTTAGGCGAAATTACAAGTGCTTTGTTTGAAGTAGGAGGGCAGTATAGACGTAATATGTAGGGCTGAATCTGAAAAGTGAGATGATATTTTATAAGAATCATTTAATGCGCTATTATAAATGAACTTGGAAACCAGTAAGAGGGTTTTGTTTAACGCAGATTGCATACATTTTTATTATAAGTATGGCGTGTTATAGTTAGGGTGAAAAAGTAAAGATTTGGAGCGCTTTGTATATGTGTTTTGATGTTCCAACCCGTAAGATGCGTTTAAAAAATAAGAGTTCTGTTCTTTAGTGGAGACCTCTAATGTTATACCATAAAATAAAAAAGATGTGCAATTGTGCATCTTTTTTTGTGTTTCTCCGTCTTATAAGTGTAATTAAAAAGCTCATAATGATGAAATATAAAGAATGTACTTGTACTTGCGAAAGCTGTACAAAAGGACAATGTAATGGCTGTACCTGCGAAAACTGCTCATGTATTGGGTGTAATTGTTAAATAAGACTTATTATCTTAAGCCTAGTAAAACCTGTCATCTTAGACGCTTTTACTTCGTTTAATACCAGTGATTCTGTTAAATTACACATTAGAAAAATGATACTTTTTTGTGTTAGATAAAAAAGAAAAATCAGTCATAGCCTTAGTTAAGAGTTGTTTTTATTTTGAAAGATAACGCAAAAAAGTATCATTTTAATTGAGTAATTTAGGAGTAGAGATGGTGTATAATAATATTTTGTAGTTTTGTATATGACCACTCAAGAAATTTGGAATACCTATCATTTGGATGTGAAACGTTTTGTGTTGTCTAAAGTACATGACGAAAGTTTGGCTGAAGATATTGTACAGAATACCTTTATTAAAGTGCATACCAAACTTAGTGCATTGAAAGACCCAATGAAGTTAAAGTCTTGGGTAATGATGATAGCTAGAAATACGACGGTAGATTATTTTAAGAGCCACAAATCGGCGTCATTTTCTGAGGTAATCTTACCCGTTGAAGACGTGCCAAAGCAAGACGCACATGATGAAACTGATTGCCTTTATGTTATTATTAAAGGTCTGCCAAAGAAATATAGAGATCCTTTAATTTTGTCTGATATTAAAGGTATGAAGCAAGCAGAAGTTGCAAAACAATTAAAACTAGCCTTATCTACAACGAAGTCTAGAATTCAGAGAGCACGCAAATTAATAGCTAAAGGTTTTATGGATTGTTGCGATTATAAGCTCAATGACAAAGGTTTTCTTGTCGGTGAAGTTAAAGACAAGGAAGATTGTAAAATTTGTAATTAACGACGGCGTTTCTTTTTGTAATTTTTGGATTTTGTTTTGGATGACCTTGGCTTGAAAGGAATCGTGTCATCAAACGTGTTTTTTGCGTGTTTGGGTGTGTTTTGTCGCCAAGATTCATCTTTAGGTATTAGACTTTTTAATAAATCAGTGCGCCCAACTTTCGTTAAGGTGTTTTTTATCCATTGACGGTTTTCTTTTTTGTACCAAAAGAAGAATTTATGTTGGTCTAATTTTTCCTGACGTGTTTTTGGTGTGTTTACAGCTTTTAGCGTATAAGGATGGTAGCCACTATAATAAATAACGGTTGCAACCGTCATAGGAGTTGGGGTAAAGTCTTGTACTTGCTCTAACTGAAATCCCATGTCCTTAGTTTCAACAGCTAAATTAGCCATGTCTTCTGGTTCACAAGCGGGATGGCTAGAAATGAAGTATGGAATTAATTGGAGGTTAAGAGCTTTCTTTTTGTTGATTTTATCAAAACGCGCCTTAAATTTATGAAAATAAGTAAACGATGGCTTACGCATTAATTTTAAAACAGGATCGGAGGTATGCTCAGGAGCTACTTTTAAACGTCCAGAAACATGTTTCGTCATTACTTCTTCAGTGTAGGCGTCCAATTCTTCGACATCCGCATGTTTGTTAAATTCTGGAACCAACATGTCGTGCCTGATACCACTACCAATAAATGATTTCTTTACTTTGGGGTGTGCGTCAACAGCTTGATATAATTGGGTTAATGGTTTGTGAGAAGTATCTAAATTACTACATATTACAGGTGAAATACAAGAAGGGGATACACATTTGTCACAAATAGACTGGATCTTTCCTTTCATTTTGTACATATTGGCAGATGGTCCACCTATGTCTGATAAATACCCTTTAAAATCTTCCATCTGTGCTACATCATCCACTTCCTTAAGTACTGATTCCTGACTTCTACTCGCAATGAATTTTCCTTGATGAGCCGAAATAGTACAAAAACTACAACCGCCAAAACAACCGCGATGAATATTTATTGAAAATTTAATCATCTCATAGGCAGGAATAGGACCTCTTTTGTTGTATTTTGGGTGTGGCATCCTTGTAAAAGGCAAATCAAAAGAAGCGTCAATTTCTGCTTCGGTCATGGTTGGAAATGGCGGATTAATCATTAATCGTTTATTTCCAATTTTTTGAAAAATACGACGAGCGTATAATTTGTTAGACTCTTGCTCTATAATTTTGAAATTGGCAGCATAGGCCTTTTTGTCTTTTAAGCAGGTAGCATGAGATGCAATTTCTACATCTTGCCAATTTTTATTTTTTGGTATTTTTTCATCTTCCGACAGTAAAACAGCCGTTTGTTTTATGGTTTTTAGACTAGAGAAAGGTACACCGCGTTCCAGTAGTTCTACAAGTTCGCGAAGGGGCTGTTCCCCCATTCCATATACCAACATATCTGCCCCAGAGGATTCTAATATAGAAGGTAATAATTTATCCGACCAATAGTCATAATGTGTAACACGTCTTAAAGAGGCTTCAATTCCTCCAATTAAAACAGGGACATCCGGAAATTTTTCTTTTAGAATTTTGGTGTAGATTGTTGTTGCATAATCTGGGCGAAATCCTTTATCCCCATTGGGTGTATAGGCATCTTTGTCTCGGCGTCGTTTACTGGCGGTATAATTACTGACCATAGAGTCCATACAACCAGCAGTAACACCAAAGAATAGTCGAGGTCTTCCTAGTTTTGTGAAATCTTGTAAGTTATCATGAACATTAGGTTGCGGCACTATGGCAACACGAAGTCCATAGCTTTCCAAAATTCGACCTATAACTGCGGGGCCAAATGAGGGATGATCAACATATGCGTCTCCACTAAATAGGATAACATCTAATTCATCCCAACCATGAAGCGCCACTTCTTTGTTTGTAGTGGGTAACCAATCTGAAAGCCGTCTTATCCTCATACCGCTGCAAATGTACGACCTTTTTTAGACTTAAGAATTATCTAAATCAAAGCTCTTATAGCGTTAACATCCAATGACGCTGCAACTTACTGAAAAGTTTGAGTTCTTTTCTTAATATGGGTAAGAACTCTTTGCCATTGCTTTCGCATGTTTCAAGGCGTTTACAGCTTTTGTATAGTAGGTTAGTAATAACCCTTACTTTGGCTGCGTGCTTATATTTTTTTTCGCTATAAAAGTGTGATTCGGCTTTTATGATTTCGGGCGCTAAAAGTTCAGATTGCTGCACAATATCTCCAGAAAAATAAATGTGCTGTTGTTCTTTGCCATCAAGTTTTAGTCGACACAAATCATAATTTAAATAGTCTGCTATACGACGTGATAATTTAAAAATATCTAAGGCTTTATTGTAAATAGGTAGGTTGTGATTGTGCGGGGTTTTGTAGTACATCTGTTTTTTCTTAGCAATACCTCAAAATTAGTGTGAATTAATATTACTTGTCTTTATTTTTTTAATTAAAAGTGTTATTTTTGATTAATATATAAAGTAAAATTAGTTTTTTGTTTAAAAATGAAATTAGATAGTATAAGTCGTCATATACTCCAACTCTTGCAAGAAAATGCACGGGTCTCTAATGCGGAAATTGCCAGAAATGTTGGTGTTACATCTCCTGCGGTGGCCGAACGCATTCGCAAAATGGAAGATGCAGGAATTCTTAGGAAATATACAGCTATTGTGTCTCATTATGAAATGGGGTATCAGCTAAGAGCATTAATTACATTACGATCTTTTATGGGAAGACTTAAAGCATTTTTAGAAAAAGTAAAAACTTTTGATGAAGTGGTTAATTGTTATCGCATAACTGGTAATGAAAATATAGTGATGGAGGTGGTTTTGAACAATCAAAAACACTTAGAAGAGTTTATTGATCAGCTCATTAGTTATGGTGAAACTAAAACACAAATCATATTGTCTCACGTGGTTGAACATAAAGCTATAGGATAATCAGTGTGTTTCGGCTCAGTTCCTTAGCTTTAATGACTTTTGAAGAATGTTGTGAAATAGGTAAGTTGTGTTGTGAGCTGTTTTTGGAGGTTGGAGGAGTTACATGTCCTAAAAGTTTATGAGGTATTTGTAAAACTAATGATTGGGTCTTTTCTTCTATTGGAATAACCCGACAAAAGTAGGGGTTAAGCTCTATCGATGTTAACTATCAAGGAAAATCTAATTTATTAAAGCAAGCTAATCAAGCAAATGTATAAGCATTTCTATATGTTTCGGCTATTGGAGGTGACCAACTAAGAAATCTTAAGATTTTTGAGGCCAAAGAGCGATTTGTTGACGAGTTAAAAGCATCTGGTTTAAATGATACCATTATGAGACCCAAAGATTTTTATTTGATATGAGAGAAGTTTTACGACTTCTAAAATATATGTACCTATTGAATTTTTTCTGACATTTATGGCTTTTGATAATAAATCAGAACAATTTGGGCAATATCATCTTGATGCCTTTTTTAAAGAAGAAGTCAAAAAGATAAAATTATCTAAAAAACTGAGAGTGTAAAGGGAATGTAAATTAACAAGCATATAAACTTCATTCATTATCTCATTATCTCATTGCCTCATTATTCCATTGCCTCATTATTCCATTGCCTTATTACTCACCCCCTATAAAGTTGAAAGATGTAGCGTGTACGTATTGGCTTTTTATAATAGATAATTTGTTTGAGAGATTAGTTGATACGCCAAGGCGGGTTTTTGCGATGCTTTCCAGCATGATAAAAAATTAATTTATTACCATCGGGATCATGAAGATGTGCTTCTCTCCAAAGCCATGGTTTGTCTTCTGGTTGGGTTAGGAATACAATGCCTTTTGAGCTTAAATCTGTAACTAATTGGTCGAGATGCTCATCTTCAAAGTATAATGTAATACCATCTCCTTGCGGTATTGTTTCTACTAAATGTATGGATAATGTTGTATTTCCATCAGGACACTCCAATCGCACATACCTAGGTAAAGCATCTACAATAAGTCCTAAGCCAAGGCTTATGTAAAAATTTTTAGACGTTTCTACATCTAAAGATGGTATTGTAATTTGATTTAAATTCATACGTTTTGTTTTTTCATTAACTGTTGTAAATATAATAGTATAAGTAGGCATAAAACCATAAGAATAGTCATAATATTCCAAGTTGTGGCATATCCAAAACTATCAATTAATTGCAGTCCAGTATTATGTCCAATGAGATGTGAAATGGCAAATGTCATACTGTATAATCCCATAAATTCACCTTGATTTCCTTGTTTAGCACGATGCATTACCAAAGCATTTGAAAATGGAAACGCTATCATTTCTCCAATTGTCATAAATAGCATTCCTATAATAAGAAGGCCTCCCCAAGGACTAAGATTTAGAACTAAAAAACTAAATCCAGTTAAGATAGCGCCAAAAATAATAAGTCCAAGCATTGTAAATTTTGAATTTTCTAACCATTTAACCAAAGGCATTTCTAATAAAAAAATTAAACTACCATTCATGGTCATTAATAATCCAATTTCATTTTCAGGCAAATGATGTACCTCTTTGTAATATAAGGGTATCGTAGAAAAATACTGTAAAAAGGCAATTCCAAATAAGACCATGGCAATGAGAAATATAATGTATGAATAATCTTTATAAGCGGATTTTGGATGTTCAACTTTAATAGTATCAAGTGTCGTACTTTTTTTAGGATTTAGGGTGATTAATAGCAGAAGTCCCGCTAAAATACAAGTCATACCATCTATCCAAAATAAACCCGAATAGCTAAGCGTTACAATAATAAATCCACCTATTGCAGGACCACCAGAAAAACCTAGATTAATCGCTAAACGAATTAATGTGATTGAGCGAGTCTTATTTGCAGGTTTACTGTAGGCACTCACAGCAACAAACATTGCAGGTCTAAACATATCTGCAACTGTCATAAGTATAAAAATCCCTAAAGCGATTGTGTGTAGTGTTTCTAAACTTTGAAGCCAAATAAAGATAATTCCCGAGCCTACTAAACTCAATACCATTATGCTATAATATCCAAATTTATCTGTCAGTTTGCCTCCTAGCCAAGAACCAACAAATGCACCTAAACCAAAAGCACTCATAATCCATCCCACATGACTTGCCGAAAAATCTAGGTTCTTCAAGTATATGGTTAAAAATGGAACAACCATAGTTCCGGCTCTGTTAATAAATGTAATTAAAGCGAGCCACCAAACTTCTCGTGAGAGGTCCTTGAACGTGTTTAAGTAATTTGCAAAAAGTGTTTTCATATCTGCTGAATGTAAAAATAAAACGTCCGACTGTGAAGTCGGACGTTTATGCATTGGAATATCTTATATAAGTATCATCGTCATAAATAGCAAGTCCAACCGCACCAGGTAGAAGTACGTTGTTTTTTGTAATATTTGACGATAGGTCTCATTGTTTTAATTTTGTTGTCTTCGAAGATAAGTAAAATATTTCTAAGTTGTATTTTTGTGAAAATAAAATTTAGTGATGCGATTATTATTTGTGTTTTTAATAGCAATTTCAACAATAAGTTGTACTCAAAATAAGCAAACGCTCTTAGGAGAAACGAAGTTTCAAAAAAAGATGAATGCTGATTTTAAAGACGTGACGACCTCGCCCTTAAAAGAGGAAGATTTGAAACACTTTAGAGGGTTAGATTTTTTTAAATTCGATTCTAGTTTTGTGGTTGAGGCAAAGTTAAAACATACTCCAGATGAAGCGTTTTTTGATATGAAAACTACAACAGACCGTGTTTCTGAAGAACGCGTGTATGGTGTGCTGTCATTTATTCTTAAAGATGAATCTTTTGAGTTGAAGGTTTATCAAGGTAAAACATTAATGGAAACTGAGGGGTATGAAGATTATTTATTCTTGCCATTTTTAGATGAAACTAATGGTGAACATACTTATGGGGGAGGTCGTTACATTGATTTGAGAATACCGAAAGACGATACCGTTATTTTAGATTTTAATACAGCCTATAATCCTTTATGTGCTTATAACGATAAATATTCTTGTCCAATAGTACCAAGGCAAAATTATCTAAATACAAAGGTGAAAGCTGGAGTAAAAGCGTTTAAGAAACATTAAAATTGTTTTATCAAATACATGGCTAGAAATACCATGATAAACCCAGTAACAAAACTCATAAGCGTATATAATGTAAAACTAAAAAAATCTCCAGATTTTAAAAACATATGGTTTTCATAAGCAAAGGTAGAGAATGTTGTAAATCCACCACAAAACCCTGTAGCTAATATTAAGGTTTGACTATGGGAAAAAGTAGAGTTTTTAGCTGCAAGACCTAAAATTAATCCAATGATAAAACTTCCTAAAATGTTGACGGTAAATGTGCCCCAAGGTATTCCAGATGCTGTGGAGCTAAGGTGTTTGCTAATAATATAACGCAGTGTGCTACCAAGTCCACCACCAATAAATACCAATAGTAAATTTTTCATTTATTCTTTTATAGGGATATATAGTTCTGTAATCCAATCTGAAGGATTAGGAAAATCCTTCGGGTCATTTATGTAAATTTCAAAAGGTTTGAGTTCCGATTGTTCTAGAGCATTATCTCTAATGTACTTTTGAGCGGCGGTCCATGCTGCTATGCGTTTCGTGTAATTCCCTTTTAAAATTGTTTTTAGAGCTTTTGTATGTGGGATGTAGGCGCAGAGAATACCGCTATCTTCTTTTGTGTCAACTTCTGTGTTAACAGATAATCCGTTGCTCATAACAAATGTGCTATCCGCAATATTCATGTTTTGATAGACAGTTAATGGTATGCCCTTTACAGGAATATTATAAGACATCATATACCTAGCAATACTGCTGTAATGTTCTTTCATTTTTTGACTAATATTAGCGCTATTGGCATTTGTGGTTTTGTAGAGATAGTAACCGCCACCATAGCTTTTAATTCCTGTAATATTAATCTCGTATTTATGCATGCTTTCTAGAATTAAGTGTTCTAATTTCTCTAAACTACGCTCAAAATTAGGACCAACCATTTTATCCATTCCGCCAGCAATAAGCGCAAAAAATTTCATCATGAAAGTCATTTTGTTTGATGTCATTCTTAATGTGATTTTATGGTCTTTTTCAAAATTCCAATAGACATGAGATATAGGTTGATTTTCAAACTGTAATTCGTGGTGGATTGAATCGTGAGGCGAAATCATTATCGTTTTAATCTTTACTGTTCTGTCTTTTCTCTTCCAGCTATAAGAACTGTCAATAGGTGTGTTTTGTGTTGAGCATGATACATTGAGGCTTGAATCTTTTTCAATCCAAGGCGACCAATTGTCCCAGTTTTGGTAATCTCTAACTTGCTCAAATAGCAATTGCGTTGGCACATTAATAGTTCGACTTCGAGAGACATTATACGTGTTGGGTTGTACCGAAATATAGGTGCAGAACCCAATAATGAGAATTAATAATAGGAAGCAGATGTATTTAAAAACTCTCATGTTTTGTTGCTTTTAATATTGATGTAAAGATACATAATTTGAATGTTTCAGTCTCAAATGTCTAACACTTACAAATTACTTGATTTAAAAATGTTATTTTAGCGCTTAAGAAAATAAAATAAAATTATAATGACATTAAAAATAGGTATAACATCATTAGTTTTAGCCGCTACGATGTTTTCTTGTAAGCAAGAGCAAGTTCAGGAAGATAAAAAAATTAAAGAAGAATTGGTAGAGATGAAAGCAGAAGGGTTTAATCATATGGTTGAACAATTCGCGGATATTAAGCTGTTGAGATACCAAATCCCTGGTTTCGAAAATTTAACTCTAAAAGAGCAAAAGTTAGTCTATTATTTAACCCAAGCAGGATTGGCTGGCAGAGATATTATGTGGGATCAAAATTATAGACACAATCTTAAGATTAGAAAAGCACTTGAGCATATTTATACAAGTTATGAAGGCGATAAGACATCGGAAGATTGGTTGGCTTTTGAGGTGTACTTAAAGCGTGTCTGGTTTAGTAATGGAATACACCATCATTATTCTAATGATAAGCTCAAGCCAGAATTTTCTTCAGATTATCTAAAAACAGTATTAACCGCAACCAAAACGGTTTTAGAAGGGGAAGCCTTTGATGTTATTTTTAATGATAAAGATGCAAAAAAAGTTAACCAATCAAAAGATGTGGATAACGTAGCCTTGTCTGCGGTTAATTTTTATGGACCTCAAGTTACAAATGCTGATGTTGAAGCATTTTATAAAAAGAAAACATCTCCAAATCCAGACCAGCCATTATCGTATGGATTAAACTCTCAATTAGTAAAAGAAAATGGAATGTTAAAAGAGCGCGTATATAAATCAGGAGGTTTATATGGTACTGCAATAGACCAAATTGTAAAATGGTTAGAATTAGCCAAAGGTGTTGCTGAGAATAAAGCACAAGGTGACGCTTTAGGCTTATTAATTCAATATTATAAAACGGGCGATTTGCAAACTTGGGATGATTATAATGTAGCTTGGACAGCTGCTACAGAAGGAAATATTGATTATATTAATAGTTTTATTGAAGTGTATAATGACCCTTTAGGGTATAGAGGTTCTTATGAATCTATTATCCAAATTAAAGATTTTGATATGTCTCAAAAAATGGCGGTTCTGTCTGAAAATGCACAATGGTTTGAAGATAACTCACCATTAATGGATGCGCATAAGAAGAAAAATGTTGTTGGTGTAACCTATAAAGTGGTAAATGTTGCTGGTGAATCAGGGGATGCCTCGCCTAGTACGCCAATTGGAGTGAATTTGCCAAATGCAAACTGGATTAGAGCTGCGGTTGGTAGTAAGTCTGTATCTTTAGGAAATATTATATTTGCTTATAACAATGCAGGCGGCTCAGGGAGATTAAAAGAATTTGTGCACGACCAGGAAGAGCATGATTTAGAGACGAAATATGGGCAATTAGCTGACAAATTACATACAGCCTTACACGAAGTCATCGGACATGCATCTGGGCAGTTAAACCCTGGAGTAGGTGAGACTAAAGAAACCCTTAAAAACTACGCCTCTACTTTAGAAGAAGGAAGAGCGGATTTGGTAGGACTTTATTATTTATATAATTCAAAAATACAAGAACTAGGTTTAGTTGATGACTGGAAATCTGTAGGAAAAGCAGCATATGATGGTTATATTAGAAATGGATTGATGACGCAATTAATTCGTTTAAATCTTGGAGATGATGTTGAGGAAGCACACATGCGTAATAGACAATGGGTGAGTGCTTGGGTATTTGAAAAAGGAAAAGCGGAAAATGTGATTGCAAAAGTAACTCGTGATGGAAAAACATATTTTAATATTAATGATTATGATAAGTTGCACGATTTATTTGGACAATTATTAAGAGAGACACAACGTATCAAATCTGAAGGGGATTTTGAAGCTTGTCAGACCTTAGTTGAAGGGTTTGGTGTAAAAGTAGATCAGGCTATTCATGCTGAGGTATTGGAACGTAATAAGCAATTTAAATCGGCACCGTATAGCGGTTTTGTAAATCCCGTGTTAGTGCCAACGACCAATGTGTCTGGAGAAATTATGGAAATTAAAGTCATGCAGCCAATATCTTTTGAAAACCAAATGTTAAGTTATTCTGATAAATATAATTTTTTGCCAGAGGAGAATTAAGTACCTTAATAAATCGAAATAATGAAAATGGCACACGAATCAGTGTGCTGTTTTTTTTTTAACCAATACTAATATAAAATTAAAATTATACCATTTCTACAATGATTTGAATTTCAATACTTTAGCTTACTGAAAATCTATCTTTTTTACTAGTAAAATCTGTCTAAATATTAATCGAACTTAGGTTAATAAGAGCCGTATGATGGGACTGTCACTTACGGTTCTGTAAGGTTTGGGGTGAAATTCCCCTTACCTACTCGACAATTTACCTTTTGTGATATTTAAATTATGAATGGCTCATATTTTAGTTTTTTTTAATTAAGACATCGCATTATCTATCTAAAGACTTAATGTATTGTGTGGGAGTGACCTGAAACCGTTTCTTAAATACTTTATTAAAAGTAACTTTATTATTAAACCCAACTTTGTATGCAATATCTATGATGGTTAACTTATTGTCCCCTTTATTTTTAATTATTTCTACAGCTTCATCAAGCCTAAATTTATTCATTAATTCAAAAAAATTCATATTAAAGTGCTCATTAATGATTTGAGAAGTATTATGCCTCGAAGTTCCTAATCGCTCGGATAACATAGTTAAACTTACACCTTCTGTTTTATATATTTTATCATCTTCCAGAAT
This sequence comes from Flavobacteriaceae bacterium, assembly GCA_013215095.1. GTDB lineage: Bacteria > Bacteroidota > Bacteroidia > Flavobacteriales > Flavobacteriaceae > DT-34. Next base: position 41,707 of record JABSPM010000028.1, read on the forward strand.
TTCCAATAATTTATCCCTAAGTTCCATGGAATAGTTTGGTGTTAAACTAGAGGTTTTATACTTGAATAAATTACCAGGATCTACAACCAACCTCACTTTTCCTTTAAATATTTCAGGCTGTGCATAACTTATATAAGAGACATAAAATACTAAAGCGACCATTACTATAATTTGCAAATGAAAAAAGATGGGGAAATCAAAATACCCGGCGGTGGTGGCGGAATATAAGACAAACGTAATGATGTATAATACAAACATCCCAATGATATTTCTTTGCCATAGAAACTCATGTTTTCTTTCTTCTTCTACTTCTTTATTTACATCCGTTTTGTGTAATTTATAAGTTAAAAAGCCATATATAAGTAATGATAGTAACTTCCCCCAAAAAATAAATTTCGCTTCTTTACTCAAAACATCATCCATATTAAACATGATTAGAAATTTCTCATGTGTACTTAATACATAAAATGGTATTAAATATAGTAACATCACAACCGCAGGTATAAAATGACAAATATCCCGAATTCTTAAGGTGTAACCAGAGATAATTGTCTTGAAATATAAATACATTAAAGGACCATATAAGAATGTAAATGTTGTAGATGCTAATAAAGTATTTGGAAAAAGATATTGGCAATTAATGAGGTATATACTCAAGTGAATGATAAACAAAGAATGTAGCATCAAGAAAAGACTCATTAACAAGTTACCGCTCCGTTTTATGTCTCTTTTAATATTTAAAATGAGGCATAAGAACAACCCTAAAAAACCGGAAAACAAATACAATAATGCTAAAAAACTAAAACTTGGCTGATATCTTACCTTGAAATTTTGATACGTATCGGTATGCGCAATTTTTTTAAAAAAATGATCATTAATTAACGATAGATCATGAGTTTTGCGTATATATTTTTTAGCATAATATAACGCTTTTTCTGGATAAACACTATCTGCATAAATTTCAGCATATTTTCTAAAATCAAGAATAGAATCATGCTGTACTTTTTTAGACCAACTGTGGTCATCGCTTGCATCAACCTTAAAACAGACTACACAAAAAAACATCAAAAAGACGAGAAGAAGTTTGTAAATTTTCAAAATTTTCTATTGATTAATATATTCACAGTAAAAAAAACACAATAAAGTATAAAATACAGTAAAACGTATAATAGTTTACTTCTTTTTGACGAAAATTACCGTTTCAATACGAAATACACTTTCATGTAATCGAAAATTACAAAAAAGTAAAAGAAACATGTCAAGATAATCTAAAACATTTTAATTAATACAATTAAATTTTAGTGCACTGAAAAAAATAATTCACTGAATATTAGTGGGTTAAGTGTTAGGGTGTTTGGTCAAAGTATTTGTTTTCAGTGTATTAGATAAATAATTCTATTAATTTTTCTAATGAATAAACCAATGCTTCTGCTAAAAGTAACGAATTAACTTCAGTTTTAAGTTCACATTTTCAAAATAAAATGAATTTAGCAAGAATAAAACTCATATCATATTTCATTATTACTTTATGTAAAGTGCAAACTGTTACTTTTGAAAAGTTATAGCTGTATTTTTTAGCTTTTCAGATTAAAAGTGGGACTTTAATCTTTGATTTTTTGATGGTTCTTTATAGGATTAATTCCGTATTTATCAATCAAAAACACTAAAGCAGTCATTGTTGCTGCCCCCAATTCTAACTCTCTCTTATTCACGTGTTCAAAGGTGTCGTTTGCAGCATGATGATGATCAAAATAACGTTGCGAATCTGGTCTTAATCCAGACAAGACATTATTATCTGTCTTTAAAGGCCCTACGTCGGCTCCACTTCCACCTTTTTTAAAATAATGAATAAGATACGGTGCAAATAAAGGTTTCCAACTTAAGATTTGATTAAAATTATTCGCATCACAATCAAAAGAAAATCCTCTTGGCGTAAATCCTCCAGCGTCACTTTCTAAGGCAAAAATGTGTTTTTCACCTTTACGATTAGCTTCGGCTGCATATTTTTTTCCTCCTCGAAGTCCATTTTCCTCATTCATAAACAATACCACGCGTAATGTGCGTTTTGGTTTAATTCCAGAAAGCTTAATCAAACGCAGCACATCCATAGATTGAACACATCCTGCACCATCGTCATGAGCACCATCTCCCAAATCCCAAGAATCCAAATGACCACCTACAACCATAATTTCGTTAGGGAATTCACGCCCAGTAATCTCTCCTATTACATTATAAGATTTTACGTCTTTCAATTGTTTGCAATTTTGCTTGAAGTAAAATTTAATGTCTTTATCCAATTTTAGCATCGTACTTAAAAGCTCTGCATGATTGGTGCTAATTGCGGCAGATGGAATACGTTGTTCATTAGGCAAATTGCCATAAGTCATGCTTCCTGTATGTGGATAGTCGTCTAATCTCAAATTCATTGATCGCACAAGAGTTCCTACTGCTCCAAGCTTTCCTGCTTCCATAGCTCCAGAATAACGCTGGTCCACACAACCGCCGTAAGCATTAAAGGTTTGAATTAGGGTTTCATCCATAGGCCGATTAAAAAACACAATCTTTCCTTCCACAGCTGTTCTGCCTAATTCTCTAAGTTCTTCTATTCCTTTAACTTCAATAACCTTTGCCTTTACGCCTAGAGATGATGTTGCTACCGAACCTCCTAGTGCGCAAATATTAACACCTACTGTTTCTCCCGGTTTAGTCTCTATATATGCAAACTCTGGGTTGCCTCTTATCCAGCGTGGCACCATAACTGGTTGTAACCACACTTTATCTAAGCCTAGTTTTTCCAATTCCTCTTTGGTGTAGGCAACAGCGCGCTCTGCATTTAATGAGCCCGATAAACGCCCTCCAATATCATTAGATAAATGTTCTAACCATTCATAACTCATACCGTTAGTTAAGGAAGAATCATATATCTTTTTAATAGTTTCTTTATCATCTTGGGCATGCAATAACATTGTAAACAATACTATAATGCTAAGAATTTTGATTTTCATAATAATACGTTTTAAAGGTCTAAATATAGTTTATCTAAATTTTTGGTCCATATAAATATATCACAAAAAAATCCAGCAAACGCTGAATTTTAAATATCTTTATATGAATCTAATACCGTTTCCCATTTGAAAGTACGGTAAAAAAAATATTTTTTCTTTTTAAAGGAGAAAAGGGTGTTTTATTCAAGTCATTTCAAATTGAATAAGAGATAATACATATAATTCTACAATTTACGTTTCTATTTTTCGCTTTGCAATTGCTCCTTATACTGTGCTAAATTAGCTTTGATATCATCATCTAACTCTGGTGCTTTGATATCATCATATGTTTTTAGAGTATCATATAATATCTTAGCTACAGTATATCTTGCTACAGGTTTATTATCAGCAGGAATGGTGTACCAAGGTGCATGCAATTTTGAAGTTCTATTTATTGCATCTTCATAGTACAGTTGATACTTGTCCCAAAGTTTGCGTTCCTTCAAATCTCCTGGAGAAAACTTCCAATTCTTTTCTTGCTTATCTAATCGTCTCAACAATCTGTTTTTTTGTTCTGTCTTGGATAAATTCAGAAAAAATTTAAAAATAAGGGTTCCATTTTCTGCAATGTGTTTTTCAAACGCGTTAATTTGGTCAAAACGCTTATCCCAAAAGGCGTCGTTAATATCTTCTACGGTATTTACATTTGGAATATTTTCACCCAAAATATATTCTGGATGTACACGAGTTACCAATACATTTTCATAATGCGTCCGATTAAATATTCCAAATTTACCGCGTTGCGGCAAGGCGATATAATGCCTCCAAAGATAGTCATGCGCCAATTCTTTTGACGTGGGTACTTTAAAACTATGCACTATAATTCCGCGTGTATTGAATCCTTTAAAAACCTCTCTAATCATGCTATCTTTACCCGCCGTATCCATTCCCTGAATACAGATAAGAACGGCATATTTTCCATGAGCATACATGGTATCTTGGAGTTTACCTAATTTCTTTCTAAGTTTTTTTAGCTCTTTTTCCACCGTATTATCATTTACACCAAGGTCAATTTGTGTTGGTCTATCAGAAATATGAATTGGGGATGTTACTTTAAAATTTTCAATATGTATCATAGGGTTATTTTTTTGACGCAAATAATTTTACATCTGTTTCACTTACCTCTGCTTCACCTAGAATTATTAAGCGTTCTACAACGTTTCGCAATTCTCTAATATTTCCTGTCCAATCATATTCTTTTAACAATTGTATTGCCGCTTTAGAAAACCATTTCTTAGCAACACCTTGTTCGTTTGCAATCTTTTTAGAAAAATGTTCTATTAATAGAGGGATATCGTTTCTGCGCTCATTTAATGCTGGTACTTTTATTAAAATTACAGCAAGTCTATGATATAAATCTTCTCTGAATTTTCCGTCACTAATTTCTTTTTTTAGGTCTTTATTAGTTGCTGCAATAACGCGTACATTAACCTTGATGTTCTTATCACTTCCCACCCTTTGAATACGACTTTCTTGCAATGCTCTCAAAACTTTTGCCTGGGCAGATAAGCTCATATCTCCAATCTCATCTAAGAAAATAGTACCTCCATTAGCTGCTTCAAATTTTCCTGCTCTATCCTTATTAGCGCTAGTAAACGCTCCTTTCACATGTCCAAACAATTCACTTTCTATTAGTTCAGACGGAATTGCAGCACAATTTACTTCAATCATTGGTCCTTTTGCGCGTTCACTTTTTTCATGTAACCAATGCGCCACTAATTCTTTTCCTGTTCCATTAGGTCCCGTAACTAAAACTCTTGCATCTGTTGGTGCTACTTTGTCTATAATCAGTTTAATTTGAGAAATAGCGTCGCTTTCTCCAATCATTTCATATTTCTTACTTACCTTTTTCTTTAGTCGTTTGTTTTCAACAACCAATTCTTTTCTGTCTAAAGCATTTCTTACGGTATTTAACAAACGGTTTAAGTCTGGTGGTTTAGAAATATAATCAAAGGCTCCAAGGCGCATTGTATGCACGGCGGTATCCAAATCTCCATGTCCAGAAATCATGACTATGGGTATTTCTGGTTTTATTTTCTTGATTGCTGCCAAAACTTCAATGCCATCCATCTTTGGCATTTTTATATCACAGAGGACTAAATCATAATCCGATTTCTTAATCTTATCTATACCTTTTAGTCCATCCTCTGCTTCTTCTACTTTATACGTATCATTCTCTTCTGATAATATTTTTCCTAAGACACGTCTGATTGCTGCTTCGTCTTCTATAATTAAAATTTTAGGCATTTCTTTTTAGGTTTTTAGATTAAAGACAAAAGGGCAAATACACTTTTGGCTTTTAATTTATTTTGATGATATTTTGTCTTACAATGCTTTTAAATGTTCTTCTTAACCCTTTTGTAAAACAAGATTAATGTTTATAAATATGCACGTCTGTTTGTGGAAACGGAATACTTATATGATGTTGTTTAAATAAACTATTGATTTGAAAACGCAAATCACTTTGAGGCATCACTGCTTCAAAACTATTGTCAAGTGTAAATACTAATTTAAAACTTAAAGCGTTAGCTCCAAAATCCATAAACAGGACAATAGGCTCGGGCTGTTTTAAGACATTAGGATGTGTATTTGCCGCTTGTAATAATAATGTTTTTACAAGTTCAACATCACTTCCATATGCTACACCTACGCTGACACTTTCTCTTGTTTTTGATCCATTCTCAGTCCAATTGTACAAAATAGAGGTCAAGTATTTATGATTTGGTATGACCAATACTTTATTATCTATAGTCACAGCTCTTGTGGTTCTTAGTTTTATCTCAACAACTCTGCCAACTTTTTCATCAATCTCAATAATATCACCGACATGTACAGATTGGTCTATTAAAATAAAAATGCCTGAGATAATATCTTGAAAGAACGTTTGCAACGCTAAACCTACTCCGACCAAAAGAGCTGCAGATGTTGCAAAAATAGCAGTTACATTAACCCCTATATTATCCATAGTGATAAGAATCACCACCACATAAATAAAATAGTGTGTAAAGGAAAATATGGAAGCAAACTTCAGTTTATCCTGTTCAGGAAGTTTTCTTGTAACGAGTCTTTTTAAGGTTTTTAAGACTAGGGCGGTTATTATAAAAACAACGATGAGTATGAGTACCATCTTAATAGACAGACTCACATTATCCCCATCAAATATTTTAGAATTTAAAAGCGCATTAACCTCTTCCATGTTTTAGTATTTAAGCCACTTAATGATTTCTTTGTAGCTTGGTTTTTTACCATACATTAAAATACCTACACGATAAATTTTAGCCGCAAACCAAACGGTAAGCATAAAGGTTCCTATAAGCAAAGCTATCGAAATTCCTTGTTGCCATAAAGGTACGCCAAATGGAATACGCATTAGCATAACTACTGGAGAGGTTAAAGGTATAAAAGAGAACACTGTAGATACGGTACCATGAGGATCTTCGATAACTGTAAAGACACCAACATAAACTGCTAAAATTAAAGGCATTAAAATAGGCATCATAAATTGTTGCGTATCGGTCTCGTTATCAACTGCTGCACCAATAGCTGCGTATAAAGAGCTATACAATAAATATCCTCCAATGAAGAATAAAACAAACGCTATGATGAGGTTAATAATTGGTAAACTTCTAAATTCATTAAAAATAACCTGAATCTTATCATTCATTTCAAGATTTTCCATTGTTTGCTGCATTAATTCTTGCTGTGGAGTTTGCATTTGCATCATATCAATATTAAATACCACCGTTATCACAGTTAACAAAATACCTCCAATAACCATCCAAATTAAGAACTGGGTTATTCCTGCCAATGACGTTCCAATGATTTTACCAAGCATCAATTGCACAGGTTTTACAGAAGATATAATAATTTCTATAATCCTACTTGTTTTCTCTTCAATGACACTTCGCATAATCATATTGCCATAAATGATAATAAACATAAACAATAGATATCCTGCTGCTCCTCCAAAAATAAGCTTCATCACATTACCGATTTTTGAAGTGCGCTCTCCCAAGAAACTCTCTTGCGAAATATCTACATCTGCCTCAGTAGCTTTGATTTTGGTAATATCGACTCCTTGTTCTTTTAATTTTTCATCTTTAAACTCACGTTCTAGCCTACTCTCTAAACTTTTGATTAGTGTTATAGATGGAGCGTCTTTTGAGTAAAAGGTTATCTGATTAGACACAGCGTCGATGTCTTTGCCATTGGCTATATGTAACAATCCATACTCCTCTTTAGATTCCACTGTCTGTTTTGCAGTTTCTAGTGCTATATTAGACAAATAAACATAGGTGGTATTTTCGGTGTTTTCAAAAACATTCGTTACTAAACCAGATTCATCTAAAATAGAAATCGTACGATGTTTGTTGTTGTTAAGTTGGGTCAAATAAGCTACTAATGCAATCAATGCTATCATTATCATTGGACTTAAAATTGTCATAATGATAAATGATTTGTTCTTTATCTTGGTAAGGTATTCTCTTTTTATGACTAATGATAAATGGTTCATAACTAATTGTTTTTTATGGTTTGAATAAAAATATCATTAGCAGTAGGTACTAATTCATTAAAGTGATTGACTTGTGCTTTACTAGTTAAAAATGACAACAAATCATTTGGTGATTGATTGGGTTGAATTTTAATGTTCAGCTTTAAATCGTTGTCTAATGATTTAAAATCAGCAGCTGAAATCTCAAATTTATCTTGGAGTTGTTGTTGCACTTCGGTTGTATTATCTGCAAGTAAACCTACTTCATAAGTATTGGTTCTATATTGTCTCTTGATATCTGCTAATTTTCCATCTAAAATTTTATTAGACTTATGAATAAGAGCAATATGATCGCAAAGTTCTTCAACAGACTCCATGCGATGTGTAGAAAAAATTACCGTAGCACCTTCTGCTCTCAACTGTAAAATTTCATCTTTAATCAAATTGGCATTTATTGGATCGAATCCTGAAAAAGGTTCATCAAAAATCAACAATTTTGGTTGATGCAATACTGTAACTATAAACTGAATTTTTTGTGCCATTCCTTTAGATAGTTCTTGGATTTTTTTGTTCCACCAATCACCAATTTCAAGTTTATCAAACCAATATTTCAAGCGTTTCTTTGCTTCAGCTTTATGCATACCTTTTAATTGGGCAAGATATAGGGCTTGTTCTCCAACTTTCATAGACTTATAAAGGCCTCTTTCCTCTGGCAAATATCCAATATTTTGAATGTGATGTGCTTGTAATGGCTCTCCGTCTAAATATACACTACCAGAATCTGGAATTGTAATTTGATTGATAATTCTAATTAAGGTTGTTTTTCCTGCGCCATTAGGACCAAGGAGTCCAAAAATACTGCCTTTTGGCACTGCAATAGAAGCTTTGTTCAAAGCTGTAAATTCTCCAAATTTTTTAGAAACCGAATCGGTTACTAATAAATCATTCATACGGTTTTATTTAAATAATAAGTTAGTCTTGTAAAGATATAAATGTTAATTCAATTTATTAGGAATACCTAAATTAAAAAGGTTTCAAAGCGGTTAAAAACATCATATCTGTTTTAAAAAGAAAACCCACCCTTAAAAAATCTCAAGGATGGGAAAAATTGCTATGAAAAAGAAAAATTATCACTAAAAAATATTAGCGATTTATCAAATATAGTATTTTTTATTAAAATAATACAAAAAATATAAAATAATGTAATAATATTTTTCACTCAACAGTCATGTCACTTCGTAACATCATGAAAACATGTCTTTTACCTTTTCAAAAAATGATTTATCCGAACTTTCAGGTTTTGGACTAAAATGTTCATCTTCTCTCATTTTTTCAAAAAATGATTTCTGTTCTTTATTCAATGTTTTGGGTGTCCACACATTAACATGTACTAGAAGATCACCTTGTCCATATCCATTAATACTTGGGATACCTTTTCCTCGTAATCTTAAAATTTTACCCGATTGTACTCCAGCGTCAATCTTAATGCGTACTTTTCCTGTAACGGCGTCAATCTCTTTGGTTGTTCCTAAGACGGCATCTGGCAAACTCACATATAAATCATAATGTAAATTATCTCCTTCGCGTTTTAATGTTGCATGGTCTTGTTCTGTAATGGCTACTAATAGATCTCCAGCAATTCCGTTTCCAGGAGCTTCGTTTCCTTTTCCAGAAACTTTGAGTTGCATCCCATCAACAACACCAGCAGGAATTTTAATAGACACTGTTTCTTCTTGACTTATCATGCCATGCGCATCGGCATCAGCTGGTTTTTTATTAATGATTTGACCAGCACCACCACAAACATTACATGTAGATGCGGTTTGCATGCGTCCCAAAATTGTATTGGTTACACGTGTTACTTGTCCGCTTCCGTTACAAGTGCTACATGTTTTATAGGATACTCCAGGCGCTTGTACTTTACGTTTTACTTTAATCTTCTTCTCTACGCCATTAGCAATTTCTTCTAGAGAAAGTTTTACGCGTATGCGCATGTTACTTCCTTTAACAACACGTTGTCTTTGACCACTAAATCCGCCAAATCCACCCCCAAAAGCACCTCCAAAGATATCTCCAAATTGGCTAAAGATGTCATCCATATTCATATGACTTCCACCGCCAAATCCGCCAGCACCTTCAAATGCAGCATGGCCAAATTGGTCATAACGTGCTTTTTTGTCAGCATCGCTAAGAACTTCATAAGCTTCAGCCGCTTGCTTAAACATTTCTTCAGCATTTTTATCATCTGGATTCTTATCTGGATGATATTTTATAGCCATTTTCCTGTAGGCTTTTTTAATCTCTGCTGCAGAAGCACTCTTGGTAACTCCTAATATTTCGTAATAATCTTGTTTTGCCATTTGTTTTTTAAAAAAATTATGAGCTAATTATTGTCCAATCACTACTTTTGGAAAACGAATCACTTTTGTTCCTAGTTTATACCCTCTTTCAATGACGTCTATGATTTTTCCTTTCATATCTTCAGTAGGTGCAGCAATTTGTGTTACTGCTTCATGATTATCTGCATTAAAAACATCTCCATTAGTCACTTCAATTTTAGACAATCCTTTTTGCTCTAGGTTTGATAGTAATTTTTGATAAATTAACTCTACACCTTTTCTTAATTCTTCTGCCTCTTTATCTTCATTAATATGCATTAAGGCACGCTCAAAATCATCAAGAATTGGCAACAATGATACCATCACATCTTCGCTAGCTGTTTTAAATAATTCTAAACGCTCTTTTGAGGTACGTCTTTTATAATTTTCGAACTCTGCAAACAAACGCAAAAACTTGTCTTTTTCTACTTTTAACTCTTCAGTCAATTGTTCTTCTAGGGTTTGCTCCACTTTGGTTTCGTCTTGTATTTCAGTTTGTACATCTTCGATTACTTCGTCTTGTACTTTCTTTTCAGTTTTCTTACTCATGTTTTTATAAACTTGTCGTTTTAAAAAGTCATTCTTTTAGAATGGGTGGCAAAAGTACTGCCATTATTATAAAAATGTCAAAATGTCATTAAATAATTTTATTTTTTTTTAAGCAAAAACTCAGTTAAATCTCTATTTTTGTGAGTAACATAAAAATTTAACACTAAAATGAGAACAAACGTATTGAAATTTTTGTCAATGGTTGCCGTTGCCGTAGCTATTATAGGATGTAAAGAAAAAGCTAATGAAGTTGAAACTAACGCTGCTAAAACTACAAGCGAAGCAAAAGTAACATCGGTAAAATACAAAGCAGATACTGCTGCATCATCTATTGCTTGGACTGGTTTTAAACCTACAGGGAAACACAATGGAACAATTAATATTGAATCTGGTGTATTTAGTGTAAATGATGGCAAATTAGAAAGTGGGACTTTCTTAATTGACATGAATTCTATTGTTGTTTCAGATATTCCAGCTGAAAACCCTAGAAACGCAGGCTTAGTAGATCACCTAAAAAACGAAGATTTCTTTGATGTCCAAAAATACGGTACAGCGGCTTTTGACATTACAGGATTTGAGGTGAAAGAGGGGAAAAATATGCTGTCTGGAAACTTAACAATGAAAGACAAAAAGAACAACATCACTATTCCCGTAACTTTAAAAATGGAAGGTGATATGATGACTATAACAAGTGAAGCCTTTACTATTGATAGAACAAAGTGGGATATCAGATACAAGTCTAAATCTATTTTTGGTGACTTAGGAGACAAATTCATTAATGATGAGATCGAATTAAAAATCAACGTTAAGGCAAAAGCGTCTTAAATTAACACATGTATTTTTAAAAAAAGCCACGCATTCTTCGCGTGGCTTTTTTTGTAATCAAGCATTTTATCCAATTTTTCAGACATCACAATAGATCTTCTAAAGCAGGCTTGAGTTTATCATACTTAAAATGAAAACCAGCTTGCTCTACTTTTTTAGAACTTACATGTTGACTTTCTAAAACAAGTAGACTCATTTCTCCAAGTATCATACGCATTATAAAGCTTGGAACTTTTGGCACAAGAATAGGTCTACTCAAAAGTTCACCTATAGCTTTCACCAATGCTTTTTGTTTTACTGCATTGGGAGCAACCCCATTAAATGTACCTTCTAGATTATTCTGAACAACAAATAGAAACCACCTCGCCAAATCATTAACATGAATCCACGATTGCCACTGCTCACCAGAACCTATTGCAGAGCCTACAAATGCCTTTATTGGCTTTACAAGTTGAACTAAAGCACCTCCTTGATTTGATAGCACCAAACCTATCCTGATGTTTGCTACCTTAATATCCAATGCCTTAAAAGCACTAGCAGCAGCTTCCCATCGTTCAACCACCTGCCCTAAAAAACCAGTAGATTTCATATCGCAATCTTCCTCATAAACTGCTTTGTAAGAATTTGGATAAATACCTGTAGCGCTAGCACTTATTAATTGCTTGATAGTTATATGCTCTTTCTCAATAGTTTTGAGCAGTACATTAAGTGTTTCTAGTCTACTATTTAACAGTGTTTCTTTATAAGATTTCGTCCATCTTTTGCTTACTGAGGCACCTGCCAAATTTATAATAACCTCAACATTTTTAAAGCAATTGATGTCAATAATTTCCTTAGCTGGATCCCAATAGAACCCCTTGTAATTAGCTTTAGTTTCTAACTTAGCTTTGCGTGTTGTTAGATAGTGTACAACATAATTATTGTCGTGACAAATTTTAACAATTTCTTGTCCGACTAATCCTGTTGCACCTGTGATAAGTATTGTTTTCATTGTTTTACAAATTTACAAATGGTTTTCATTTTTAGACCTAAATTACAGAAAGCTTAAAGTGAAATTGACTTAGATACGCTCTTAAATCGATGTCTTGTTTAAAGGTATGCTACTAGGATTTTACTTTAGTCGCCCTGAGCATATGCCGTTTCCCTGGTGGTCCATCTAAGCGCTCTACTGCAAAACCTAGATCTTTCATCAAACGTTTTACTCGGCCAATCGCTGCATAAGTTACCAACACCCCATTATCTTTAAGCGCATCATACATACTTCTAAAAATAGAAGCACTCCATAAATCGGGTTGTACTCGAGCACCAAACGCATCAAAATAAATGATGTCATAGCAGTTTTTGTCAGAGATGTCTTCAAAGAATTTTTTCTGTTTGGTTAAGATGAAATTTGGGGTTACAGCGATTTGATTACCCCATTTTGATTGATGTATATTATCAAACAATTCACTTTGAGATGCATCAATTAAATCTACATAATTTAGTGCTTCAAGCTCATTAGACTGCACTGGGTAAGCTTCTACACCAACATAATTAATATTTAGATTTAGAGCTTTTGCATTTAAGGCTGTTAAAAATGCATTAAGTCCAGTACCAAAGCCTATTTCTAAAATATTAGCAGCCTCTTTCGAAAGATTGCCTGCACCATCAAAATACGCATCATCGTTTAACATCGGAATAGTGTCTTTGTAAAAAAAATGAAGTAATCCGTGTTTTATAAACACGTGATTTGCTTCATTAATTGCACCATGAATAGAATGGTATTGTTCATTCCACGCTTCAATTTGAATGGTCTTAGAACCATCTTTAGTCGTAATTATTTTTCGTTTCAAATTATTTAATTAACAACTTCTTAATTCTTGGTATTGGTCCTGAACATTTTTTCAAATGACATGCAATACACGTATTAATCGCATTATTGTATTTTAGAACTAAATCCTCTTTACTACTTTTAAATATGGCTTTTTCATGTTGTATAAACAGTTTTGAAAACGTTTCAAAAGTGTCGTCTCTATCCTTCGGATCGGTCATTGTCGCAGAATGAATAGTATTAAATTTTTCGGGATAACTAAGATTTAGCCTGCCTTCTATAACTTGTTGCTTGATACTTTCGTTAAATGTGTACATTTCCTTCATAAGATTTGACATTTCAGAGGTGGCAACCATCACAAATTCTTTTTTATCCTTTTCATCCTGAAGCTTTTTAGTAGCTTTATCTTTACAGCCGAAAGATAAGACGGATAAGACCACAACAACAAAAAGTATCTTCATTGGAGCTTTATCCTTTTAATAAAACACCTGTTGCTTCAAATGCTAATGTAGTCTCAGGCTCCGTAATCGCCTCAATTGCTTTTTTTGGCTTACCTGCATCTTCCGCATAGTGACGTAATTCATCAACTGAAATTACAGTAACATACGCTTTTCCATCAACAATCACTTCTCCCTTAGCATTCAAAGGCATAAAGAATCCGTAATCTTTAAAACGCACCATCATTTCTTTATTTTTACCAAGATCCAACATCATCCAGCATCCTTTTTTAGAACACACCTCTAGAATTGTTCCTTTCACCTTGGTTTTAAGCGTATCTCCTTCTTTTAACTTCTGGTAACGTTCTGCCATTTCAGCAGATGTTATTGCGCCATCAGCTTCTATTTTATCTCCAAAAGAAGCGTACTTAACTTCGTTTTGTTCAGAACTTTGTATTTCTTTAGTCTCTACAACCTCTTTTTCATGGTTTTTACATCCAAATATTGCGGTAAATAGCATTAATAATACTACTATGTTTTTCATAATATGAATTTTAATCTATGGTTAATAAAATTATTTACAAAGATAGGCTTTTCTAATTTCTTATATTATTAAGATTATATTTTCCGTACTTTTGCACTCTTAAAAAGTGAAAGACTATGAAAGCAAATACAGCGGATAAACTTAGTATAAAACATATAGTTAATTCTAAAATCACATCGGTTGATTTTAATAATTTAGATTTTGGTAAAACATTTACAGATTACATGTTTGAATGTGATTATGTAGATGGGCAATGGAAGAATCCAACGATAAAGCCTTATGGTCCTATGATCATCGATCCATCTGCAAGAGTTTTTCATTATGGGCAAGCCGTTTTTGAAGGGATGAAAGCCTTTAAAGATGATCATGGTGAAGTTTGGTTGTTTCGACCAGAGCAAAATTTTGAACGTATTAATTTATCTTCTAAACGTTTAGCTATTCCTGAATTTCCTAAGGAATTCTTTTTCGAAGGTCTAACAACTCTTTTAAAATTGGACAAAGATTGGATTAAACCTGGTTTTGGAAACGCCTTATACATAAGACCTTTTGTAATTGCAACGGAGCCAGCTATTGCTGCTTCGCCTGCAGAGCAATACAAATTTATGATTATTTGTTCTCCAGCTAAAGCCTATTACACAGGAGAGATACGTGTATTATTTGCTGAAAAATACAGTCGTTCTGCGCATGGTGGTGTTGGATTTGCAAAGGCTGCAGGAAATTATGGTGCTCAATTTTATCCAACCAATTTGGCAAACCAAGCAGGCTTTCAACAAATTATATGGACAGATGCAATCCAACATGAGTACTTGGAAGAAGCAGGAACAATGAACATTTTCTTTAGGGTTGGAGACAAGCTTTTAACTGCACCAACTAATGACAGGATTTTAGATGGTATTACTCGTAAAAGTATCCTTCAAATCGCCCAAGACATAGGTGTTTCTTGTGAAGTACGCCCTGTTAGTGTTACAGAAATAAAGGCTGCAGCACAAGAAGGAAAACTTAAAGAAATGTTTGGCACAGGAACCGCTGCTGTTATTAGCACAATTTCTGCTTTTAAGCATGCTGACGATTTATACGAGTTACCTGAGCTAGAAAACTCTTATGCTAGCAAACTTAAAAACACGTTATTAAACATCCAATATAATGTAAGTCCAGATCCTCATGGATGGCGTTATAAGATATAACTATTTATTTCGTTGAAATAAGTACTAAAAAAAGAGAAGCAGCCGCTTCTCTTTTTTAGTGGTCTAAAATTGTTTTTATATCTGGTTTAAAATAATTTGGTCCTTTTAACACTTTGCCGTCGTCTCTATATATAGGTTCTCCATCTTCACCCAGCTTACTCATGTTACTGCGCTGAATTTCATCAAATACTTCTTCAATTTTATATTGCAAACCATGCTCTATAAGCGTGCCACACAGAATGTACAACATATCTCCAAGAGCATCAGCTACTTCTACTAGATCATTAGTATTTGCAGCCTCAAGATATTCTTCATTTTCTTCGCGCATCAACTTATATCTCAGCATGTTTTTTTCTGTACCCAAATCTGCTTTAGGTGTTTCGCGATAACCAATTTTAAAGGCGGTATGAAAAGCTTTTACGGCTTCAATTTTTTTCTTCATTGTATTTACATTAATTTCGCTAAAAATAAAGAATTTATAATAACCATATATTGCTTTTATTTATGAAGCTGTATTTCGCTTGAAAATTTAAAAAGAAATTTATGGTTTATATTCCGAAAAAAAGCGGAATAATAATTTTTACTAGTTTTCTTTATAAAACAATCACTATGTTTAGTCAAGGACAAATTATTTTCGGAATTATATTTGCTATCGCATTTACAATTGTAATGATTACCATGTATAGAAAAGATATGAAACTTCACAGCAAATACTACAAAGGTAGTCGTTGGGTATTATTGGCATTTATAGCGTTCATTGGTATGATTGCCGCTATCAAGTTCTTATTAGGATAACTTATCTTTATTAGCCAAATAAATGGCACGTTCATTATGAAATTTCTGCGAGATAACGGTAATACTGTCTTGACCAAAGATGTCTTTCGCTCTAATCATAGAATCTAGAGTTCTAAATCCAGCATAATCGATGTGTATTTTAGGTCTAGGAATACCTCTTTCAATAAGATCTGCCTTGAATAATGAGGGTTCATCATAAGACTTAGAACCATTGTCACCACTTACCAATATAATATCAATCTTACCCGATTTATATAGGTTTACTGTGGCATCAATTCTGTATTGATAAAAAAGATTAATATCTCCATTTTTGAGGTATTTGCTTGTGCCAAGAACGAGTCCAACTTTGTTTTTAGGAATTTCTGAGCTATGATTATAAGTTTTGTTTTTAGCATTACGGATAACCATATCATTACAACACATTATGCCAATGTATGATAAGAACAGCATTAATAATAAGACGTCAAAAATGGATTTCATATGATCTCGTGTTTAGGTGTTATGAGCTGAGGGTTTCAGTTTTAAGTGTAGTGTAAGATAATAAATAAGGTATAAGAAGCAGCCAAAAGTTGCAGTAAAAAACCAAGCTTCATAATGTTGCTTGGGGCTAGTTATAATATCAAATACGGCAAGACTCAGTGATTGAGGGTTTTGTATGATATCCCAAGAATTAAAGCGCAAGAAACGGCCAATGTACATGCCAAAGGCAGTCAGTAAACAAATAGGCAGACTGCTATAGTGTATCTTTTTATTGAAAAATTGTGCAAGTAAGTGTTCAAAATGTCTAAGGCTTAAGACGAAAAAAAACAAACCATTCATGGCAAAAGAGGATAGCATTAAAACATCTAACCATAGCATTTTTGAAGTAGCATATTTAAGATGCAATAAATCAGTTATGATATAGGATGTATTTGGTAGAAAAAGCATCCATAGCATCAATAGCCCAATTTTGATTAGTTTCGATAGTGTTGGTCTGCTTACAATATAGTAGCTAAGGCTGTAAGGGATGATGGCTAAAAATAAATTCCATAATAAGAATGCGTAAAAGAAAGATTGATGAATTTGCATGCGAAATGCCAATAGTATAAAACTTAAAAGTATCGCATAAAATAGCAATCTTAGTGGCGGATTAGGGTGTGAAATTAATAGTTTTATGGTTTGCATGCTAATTGATTGTATTTATGTTCTAGAAATAATAAGGTAAGGATGCCTAAGGTATAGGCTATAATATCCTCGAAATGAAATGTGCTTCCTAAAATGAGTTTTGCAAAAGTGTTGGACTCGAGTCCCAGAGGCTTTAAGATATTAAAAAATTGAAGAATTTCAATGTTATACGCAATACATAATACTAGTATTGATGCGGGCATTGGCTTAATATTTATTACACTTTTTATACCACAATACAGTAGCATAACCACGAGATAGTCACCTAAAGTATAACGTATAAATCCCGTTTTAAAACATAAAGCAATAGCGATCTCGATGATTAGAAATATCATAAATGCTATAAAATATTTGTAGTGAAATGTAAAAGAAGGTTTCATATCTTAAGAGGTAAACTGTGAAATATATCCTCGTTCTCATTACTAAGTAACGAGGATGTGCTAATTAAACTAAAACTAACCATTATTCGTTGTTCCAATCAATTTTTCGAGAAACAAACATGACGGTCGAGAGAATTAAGAATAAGCCAATACTTCCAACCAGTAAGGCATAATTTTCCAATTGAATAATGACGTATATAAAAATATAGAGAGTGGTTAATGATGTACCTATCAGTAAAGCAAATTGCCATGTGTTTAGTATGGATTTAGAATATAATGTGATCAAACCAATAACAGATGTACCTGCTATAAGATAAGCTTTAAAAAAACTGCTGTGTTCAGATATAGAAACCAAAAGTGTATAAAACATGGTTAACGCTATACCAATCATGAGGTATTGAAAAGGATGAATTCCAATCTTGCTTATAGTCTGAATAAGAAAGAAAATTAAGAAGGTTAAACCTATAACGAGAAATCCGTATTTTGCAGAACGTTCGCTTTTTTGATATTCATCAACCATAACCATAAATTCTGTACCAAATGCAAACTGAATTAAATTTGGCAAATCATTGATATATTGTTGAGAAAACGCTCTGTTGATATGTAGTACTTTCCAATTGGCTGAAAATCCATCTTTAGTTATTTCTTTGGTCTCGTTATCTGGTAAGAAAATTCCTGTAAAACTTGGATCTGGCCAGTTAGAGTTCATTGCCATCGTGGTGGTCTTGCCAATAGGAATCATCCTGATTTTTTTACTACCGTTAAACCTTATAGAGAAATGAAATGATTTAAGAGAGCGTATAGGAAGATCATCTGGTTTTATATAGTTAGATTCGAGCGCATCTAAATAGGAAGATTGGTCGCTAAAGTTGTTTTCAAAGATGTAATTGCTATTATTGATTTTAAAATCAACATTTTCTTTAATTCCTTTTAAGTTAGATGTTTTGATGATAATTGAGACTTTATCCCAGATAATATCATCTTTTTTAATGTCTTTATAGTCTAATTGTATCGTGTCATAGCTGCCTTTAAAATCCATTTGAGTTGTAAATACAGCAGATTCAAAATTACCACGGTTGAGAGTTTTGCAATCTATAAGGCAATTGGCATTCAAGGTTTCTGGAAATACATAAGCGTAGTTGATATGTGTTGTGGTTTCTGTGAAATAGCTTTTAGTGTCTTGGTTAAAGATCTTAGTGTCAGTGTAAGTTTTATATGGTAGTTTTAAAATTGGACCATACACCAAGACATCATGTCCCCATTTTTCTTTGATTTCTGCGACGACATCATGTTGTCGCCCAGCACGTTCTGCAATTAAGCTATTGATGTAAGATAATGGAATGAGTAAAATAAGGATGAGTAAGCCTACCGTTAACATACGTGCAGTGATAGATGTTTTGACCCAATACCCAAAGCGATTGTGTTTTTGGGGATGTTGAATTTCCATATGATAATTGATTTTTTTACTTTGAATTTCAAAGTAGATTAATAAAAAATTTTCTAGCGTTTATATATTATACGTTCCAAAGCCTTAATATGGTTTTCGAACTCTTTTTTTCCTAGTGGAGTAGTGCTATATCTTGTATTGGGTTTACGACCAATAAACAGCTTTTCTATAGCAATATACTCTACTTTTTCTAAAGCTTTTAAGTGACTTGCTAGATTACCATCAGTAACACCCAAAAGCTCTTTCAGCATATTAAAATCTGCATATTCATTGACCATAAGAATAGACATTATGCCAAGGCGAATGCGATGGTCAAAAGCTTTGTTTATGTTTTCTATCAAACTCATTAACTTCCAGTAATTGGAGAACCAAATATACCAACTCTCATTTCAGCCCACAATAGTAATAGTAAAACAAAAAGAACAATAATAGTTTTATGTTTTACTGTTTTTAAACGATTGAAAGCTACATTAATTAAAAATCCAACACCAAGTAATATTGCTCCAGCAATGACATAATCTTGAATCTCCCAATTCACATCAGGATTAAACTGTGATGCAATAAACGGAATCATTAAGATGCAACAGACGCTAATGCATATGATTTTTATAATGTTGAATTTCATGATGAACTAATTTTTTGAATAAAAATTGTGAAACCAAATAACTTAAATATCCATTTAGTACTCTCAATTAATAAAATCAAAAATGTTGTAAATATTATGCTATAAGGCACCATTAATAAATAATTTGTTAGGTTATTTGGATTTCTTAACCTTGTACTGTTATAAACCATAGATGTTGCTTCTAATTTGAGCTTATCATTATTGATAAAGCTATTTTTATCCAAATTATAGCTTTTTATTGTGCTCGCCATTTGGTAATAGCGATAATTAGCTGTGATAGCAATTAGAGCATATAGGGTTATAAAGCAGTATATGATAAATTTAACGTTCATATAATCAGTTTTTATCATATTTAAAATACATCCAAGTACCATAGATAATATGGCAAACACCAAATCCTAAAACCCAAAAGAATAAACCATAACCTAAATTCCAAACACAGGCTAAACCAATAATGATAAGGGTTATACCTAAATAACGAATAGCTCCTAAAGTATATTTGCTAGCATTTACACAAGCTAAGCCATAAAAAACAAGAGTAAGTGGTGCGACAAAGATGTAACTCTCTTTTTCTATAAGTGATAAAATAAAAAAACCTCCTGTTGCTAAAGGAATCGCAAAATTTATAACCAAACGTTTACTAGAATGATCCCAAAGCTTTTCTTTATTTCGCTTGGCTTTTTTCCAACTTAAAAACACACCTGTGAGAATTGATAATGCAACAACAGCAAATGCAATTCCAAATAATTGGAACATTTCTAGTTCATACAATACAATAGTTTTATAATCATCACCAATATTTTGTTTGACATAAATAATGTTATACGCAAGATATGCACCGATTAGGGCATAGATGCCTGCTAGAACTCCAGACAAACCGCTTAGGGAAATAAATCGAGAGGATTTAGTCATTAAATCTTTAATCTCAGAAAGGTCATTTAAGTATTTTTGTTGCTCCATATTAAAGTGCTTTGAATTACAAAGTAAATAAAAATAATTGGTGATTTTGTTAATACTTTAATAAATTTGAATTGTGATTCAAAACGTTAGGCATTAAATGAAACCTATAGACCAATATTTTTTAGACCAAAGAGCGCCTTATCAATCGATATTGCTATATATAAGAAGTGTGATATTGAGAACACTTCCAGAAGTCATAGAACGTTATAGTCATAATGTTCCATTTTACAATATAGAGAAAAAACCTATGTTGTATTTGAATATTTTAAAAGGAAAAAATTATGTAGATGTTGCTTTTGTCCATGGCGTTGTTTTTGAAAAAGCGTTTCCAATGCTTAAAAACAATAACAAAAGAAAACAAGTGCGTTCTATTAAGGTCAAATCATTAGAAGATTTTAATGAATTACAGTTTGTCGAACTGCTTAAAGTTGCCGCAATTCAAACTCAAAAAAATAAACAGGCTTGGTACATTGATGGAAATTAATTACAACCCTTTTACCGTTTTTCTAATGGCAACCAAATTACGAAGTAAACCTTCCAAATGGTCCAAGTGTAGCATATTAGCGCCATCACTTTTTGCATTAGCTGGGTTAAAATGAGTTTCAATAAATAAACCATCTACATTATTTACAACACCAGCTCTAGCTATGGTTTCAATCATTTCTGGACGACCACCAGTAACACCACTAGATTGATTTGGTTGTTGCAAGCTATGTGTAATATCTAAGACGGTTGGTGCAAATTGACGCATCGTAGGAATACCTCTAAAGTCAACAATCATATCTTGATAACCAAACATAGTTCCTCTATCTGTAATCCAAGCTTTATTACTGCCAGAATCCTTTACTTTTTGTACCGCGTGTTGCATTGCTTCCGGACTCATAAACTGCCCTTTCTTTAGGTTGACAACTTTTCCTGTTTTAGCCGCAGCTACAACCAAATCGGTTTGACGCACCAAAAAGGCAGGAATTTGCAACACATCAACATATTGCGCTGCTAAGGCAGCATCCGAAGATTCATGAATATCGGTTACTGTTGGTACGTCAAAATGCGCTGATACTTTTTTTAAGATTTCCAAGGCTTTTTCATCTCCAATACCCGTAAAACTATCAATTCTACTTCTGTTAGCCTTTCTAAAACTACCTTTAAAAATCAAAGGAATTTCAAGTTTGTTAGTAATTTCTAAAATACGCTCTGCAATACGCATAGCCATATCTTCGCCTTCAATAGCACAGGGACCAGCTAATAAAAAGAAATTATCAGAATCAGTGTGTTTTAGTTTTGGAATCTCGTTTAGGTTCATTTACGTCTTATTTTGAACTCACAAAAATACATCAATTTTTTTTGATTCCAATCCTAGAAACTAACCTTAAAATGGTTTTTTAGAGTCCAAACGAACCTTCAGGAAAAATATTTAGGAATAGCCTAGGATGGTATGTTTGAAGCATCAGTGCAAGAATCAAGGATTACATTATAAGAACCTATGCTACAGATTCGGATGTATATTATGAAAATCTAAAGATGAACTTAGGCATGGGTTGAACAGATTTTTAGGGTTAAGTTTTATTGAGATAAGAGCATATTTTTAGGCGGTGTTGTTGAAAGTTACACAATTACAAATATTTAACAAAATGAGCTTAATGTTGTTTTTAATGTAATAGTCTTAAAATTAAATGTACCTTTGCACGCTCAAAATAAGGCACTAATACTATGACTAAAATTAAAAACATTGCAATCATTGCGCACGTAGATCACGGTAAAACCACATTGGTAGATAAAATTATGTACCATTGTCAGTTGTTTCGTGAGAATGAAAATACAGGAGATTTAATCTTAGATAACAATGATTTGGAACGTGAGCGTGGTATTACCATCACATCTAAAAACGTTTCTGTAACCTATAAGGATACCAAAATTAATATTATCGATACTCCTGGTCACGCCGACTTTGGAGGTGAAGTTGAACGTGTGCTTAATATGGCTGATGGTGTTTTGTTACTAGTAGATGCCTTTGAAGGACCAATGCCGCAAACACGTTTTGTACTACAAAAAGCAATTAGCTTAGGCTTAAAGCCATGTGTAGTGGTAAATAAAGTAGATAAAGAAAATTGTACACCAGATGAGGTACACGAAGCTGTCTTTGATTTAATGTTTGAATTGGGAGCAGAAGAGTGGCAATTGGATTTTCCAACAGTATATGGTTCTGCAAAGAACAATTGGATGAGTACAGATTGGAAGAATGAAACAGAAAATATCGAACCATTATTAGAAATGGTTTTAGAGCATATTCCTTCTCCTAAACTACAGGAGGGCTCAACACAAATGCTAATTACTTCATTAGATTATTCATCTTTTACAGGACGAATTGCAATCGGACGTTTGCAACGTGGCGAACTTAAAGCAGGAATGCAAGTGTCGCTTGTAAAAAGGGACAGAAGTATTGTGAAATCTAGAATTAAAGAATTACATACTTTTGAAGGGCTTGGTCGTAAGAAAGTAGATGAAGTTTTTGCCGGAGATATTTGTGCGATTGTAGGCCTAGAAGGCTTTGAAATTGGAGATACCATTGCAGATGTTGAAAATCCTGAAGGATTAAAAACGATTGCCATTGACGAACCAACAATGAGCATGCTATTTACCATTAATGATTCTCCATTCTTTGGTAAAGATGGAAAATTTGTAACATCAAGACATATCAAAGATCGTTTAACTAAAGAATTAGAGAAAAACTTAGCACTACGCGTAAACGAAACAGATAGCGCAGATAAATTTTTAGTATTTGGTAGAGGGGTGTTGCATTTATCGGTATTGATTGAAACAATGCGTAGAGAAGGTTATGAGCTTCAAATTGGACAACCACAGGTAATTATTAAGGAAATTGATGGTGTAAAATGTGAACCTGTTGAAGAAATGACTATTGACCTTCCAGAAGCTGTATCTGGAAAAGCTGTAGAAATGGTAACAATGCGTAAGGGAGAATTGTTGAGTATGGAAGCTAAAGGCGATCGTATGGTATGCGAGTTTATTGTCCCATCTAGAGGTATCATTGGCTTAAGAAACCAATTATTGACAGCTACAGCTGGAGAAGCTATTATGGCCCACCGCTTTAAAGAATATCAGCCAATTAAAGGGGGGATTCCAGAGCGTCAAAATGGGTCTCTAGTTTCTATGGAAAAAGGAACTGCAATCCCTTATTCAATTGATAAACTTCAAGAAAGAGGAAAGTTCTTTATAGACCCAGGAGAAGATATATATGAAGGTCAGGTTATTGGAGAGAACTCTCGTGGTGATGATATGGCAGTGAATGTTACAAAGACAAAAAAATTGAGTAACGTACGTAGTTCAGGAGCAGATGATAAAGCGAAGATTGTACCAGCTATCAAATTTTCTTTAGAAGAAGCCTTAGAATATATTCAGAAAGACGAATATGTAGAAGTCACACCAAACCACTTACGTTTGCGTAAAATTTTATTAAAAGAAGTGGATAGAAAAAGAAATAAAGCACTTTAAAATATGGAGCTTTTAGGAATCACTATAACGGAATGGACAGGCTATATTGCAATGATTTTATTGCTGATCTCTTTTATGATGAAAGATGTAAAACGCTTAAGAATTATTAATTCTATAGCTTGTGCATTCTTTGTGGTTTACGGATTTTTATTGGCGACATCTTGGCCAATTATCATTTCTAATGGCGCTATTATAGTCATTAACCTATATTATCTTTTTGTAAAGAAAAATGCCTAGGTCTGGTTTTAAGAAGGATATTTCCGATTAAAACATGAAACCCATTCAGTAGAGATGCGTATAAAATCTAATTTTGTGCTTTTTGAGCAGAATTTAGGGGTCTTGAGAATAAAAATTAGTATTTTCACACGATAAATTAACGTATCTATGAAGTGGTTTTTTCAGTAGAAAGATATAAGACGTCGCACAGAATAATATGGAACGAATTTGTAGCCGCTTCGAAGAATGCTACCTTTTTATTTCATCGCGATTTTATGGAATACCATCAGAATCGTTTCGAAGATTATTCCCTTTTAATTTTTAAAGACAAAACGCTTGTCGCACTCTTACCCGCCAACAAAGTAGGTGATACTGTTTATTCCCACAAAGGTCTAACCTATGGTGGTTTAATATTGGAAGCCAAGACTAAGTTTAGAGATGTCTTGGAAGCATTTAAAACTTTATTGAAATGGATGCATGCAAATGCTGTGAACCATTTTGAACTAAAGTTTTTGCCAGCTATTTATGCAAAAAATCCAAATGATGAGTTGTCTTATGTCGTTTTTAAGGGGCAAGGCAAATTAATACGAAGAGATATTTTGTCTGTTTTACACCCTAAAGATTTAAAGCTCTCAAGAGATAGGAAAAATGGCGTGAAACGTGCAGTGAAATTAGGGTTGGTAATTAAAGAAACTCAAGATTTTGATTTGTTTTGGAATCAAATTTTGATACCTAATTTAAAGCGCAAACACAACGCGAAACCAGTACATACTTTAGAAGAAATCACGTATTTAAAATCGAAATTCCCAATGCAGATAAGACAATTTAACGTGTATTTGGATGGCGAAATTGTTGCAGGAACTACCATTTTTGAATCCGATAATGTGGCGCACTCGCAATATATTTCAGGAAATAGTAAAAAAAATATTTTGGGAAGTTTGGATATTTTACATCATTTTTTGCTAACCGAAGTATTTGACGATAAAGCTTATTTTGATTTTGGAATCTCCAATGAAAATCAAGGTCAGAATATTAATGAAGGCTTGCTCTATTGGAAAGAAGGTTTTGGTGCAAGGTCTCAAACACAAAGCTTTTATCGTTTGGAGACTAAGAATTATATCAATCTTGAAAATGTAATGCTATGATTCCATTTTTAAATTTAAAGCGTATTAATCAAGCTTACGAAGCAGAATTTAAAGCCATGTACCAAAGATTTTTGGATTCTGGTTACTATGTTTTAGGAAATGAAGTAAAGCAGTTTGAATCTGATTTTGCGACCTATTGCGGTACTAAATATTGTATTGGTGTAGGGAATGGTTTGGATGCATTAACCCTTATATTTAAGGGGTATATCGCATTAGGACAGCTAAGTCTTGGCGATGCAGTGGCTGTCCCCGCGAATACCTATATTGCTTCTATTTTGGCTATTATTCATGCTGGGTTAAAGCCTGTATTTATAGAGCCTTATGCAGATACCTACAATATGGACGTCTTAGAATTAGAGAAATCTTATTCTAAAGATATTAAAGCCGTTTTAGTAGTGCATTTATATGGACAATTAACCCATATGAGTGCTATTAATACATTTGCTAAAGCAAAAGATCTTTTAGTAGTTGAAGACGCAGCTCAAGCGCATGGCGCTAGAGATGCATTTGGCATATTGGCAGGGAATTGTGGAGATGCAGCTGGATTTAGTTTTTATCCGACCAAAAATTTAGGAGCTCAAGGTGATGCAGGTGCTATAACAACAAATGATAATGCATTATTTGAGACGATTTTAAAACTTAGAAATTATGGGACGTCTTCCAAATACGTAAATGATATTATAGGCTATAATTCAAGATTAGACGAGTTTCAGGCTGCTGTTTTAAATGTCAAACTTAAGCATTTGGATGATGATAATTTGAAGCGGGTTGAGATCGCTAAGTGTTACTTGTCTGAAATAAAAAATGAAAAGATTCGGTTGCCATTTTTTTCAGGAGAAAAAAATCATGTGTTTCATCAATTCGTCATTCAAATTGAGGATAGAGTAAACCTGATAGATTATTTAAAACACCATCAAATAGGATGTTTAATACACTACCCAATTCCACCACATCAACAAGAGGCATTAAAACAATATAAACATTTGAGTTTACCAATAACGGAAGCTATACATCAAAATGTATTAAGTATTCCTTTAAACATAAGTCTTTCTGATGACCAGATTGCTTATGTGATAAAAACCTTAAATGCCTATTAATTGGATAAGCGATGCAATGCTATAAACATATGATCTTTGTGAAGATAATGTCGTGCAGAATTCAAACTTTAGAAATTGCAGATTTGTATAGTGGTGTAATAGGCAATACTAGTGTATGTTGTTGCCTGGTAGATAGGGAAGAAGCTTTGAAAATAATTCGTTTTATTAGCTTTTTGCTATATTACGTTATAATAGCATTACTATTTTGAAGTTCACTATGAGGTTTCATTACAACAAAAACCCAATAATTAGATGAAAAAGTAAGTTTTGGAGAATGAAAGAAACCCAAAAAGCATATAGAGAAATATTTAAAGCAACTTCGATTTTTGGGAGTGTTCAAATTCTCAGTATTATAGCCTCTATTTTACGGTCTAAGTTTGCTGCAATTTTTATTGGACCAATTGGCATGGGGGTTCTTGGTCTCTTGAATTCTACGATTAAGCTAATTTCTGGAATATCAAAAGTTGGATTAGATACAAGCTCTATTAAAGAAATTGCATTTGCAAATAAAAAAGGCGACACAAAAGAAGTCGACGAAATAATCTATATTTTAAAGCGGATTTTGTGGTTTACAGGGCTAATAGGTGCTATCGCAACCCTGATATTGTCATCAGTCTTAAGTGAATTAACCTTTGGAAATTCTGATTATGTTATATCATTTATATGGCTATCTATAGTCATTTTGTTTAATCAGCTAACCTGCGGTAACTTGGCGATTTTACAAGGTCTGAGGCGTTTGCGTCAATTGGCGTTAGCTAATCTAATAACAAGTTTCGCCAGTGTAATTATAATTGTACCCTTATATTATTACTTAGAGTTAAAAGGAATAGTTCCTTCCTTAATTGTAGTTTCGGTAATTAGTTTTTTAATTTCGGTTTATTACACAAGGGGTATTACACAACAAAATTATAAGCAATCCATTTCGAAATCCTTTATTAAAGGCAAAGCAATGATGAAACTTGGTGCAGTATTAAGCATTGGCAACTTGATTTCTTTATTGGTTGCATATATCATGCAGGTTTATATTACCGAAAAAGGAGGTTTGACGGAAGTTGGATTATATAACGCAGCAATTGTAATTATAAATTCTTATGTTGGTGTAGTGTTTAATGCTATGGGAAAAGATTATTATCCGCGTTTGGCTGAGACATTAGAGAATAGGCATCTCATCAACCAAAAAGTGAGTCAACAGGCCTTAGTAGCTGTGTTATTGCTTACACCAATAATTACGATATTTATAGCGTTTGCTTCAATCATAATTAAACTAATTTATTCCAATGAATTTTTGCCAATCATTACATTTGTGTCTTTAGCTTTATTAGGTACACTCTTCAAAGCACTTTCTTGGTCTAAAGGTTATGTTATTATAGCAAAGGGAGACTCAAAAGTGTTTGTGAAAACCGCAATTGGATTTAATATGTTGTTGTTGATACTTAACTTGCTAGGCTATAATTATTATGGATTAACAGGACTTGGCGTTAGTTATCTTATTTATTTTTGTGCACATTATATTGTGATTTCATTGATAATGAAATTTAGATATCAAATGATTTTTAATAATGATGTAATACCTATTTTTTTTGTCTGTCTGTTGTTTTCAATTTTAGTATTTCTATTTACGTTTATTGCGAATGATGTTTATAAATATATTTTACTTTTGTTAGCTTTGTTACTGTCTATATTATTTTCATTATACCACTTAAACAAGAAGATAGATTTAATAGGTTTTATAAAGAAAGGAAAGAATGATTAGGAGCGCGTTACGAAAAATAAAGAATAAGTTAAAGCTATATTGGTCAATTAATTGGATGAAAACTTTGTATTTTAACTTTAAGATGTTTCCTTTTAATGTTGCTAAAAAATTACCAGTATTTATTTACGGTCCAATGAGATTCTCTGCTTTAACAGGGAAAATAGTTATCGAAGGTCTTATCGAAAAGGGGATGATAGGTATAGGTCAGTCTTATGAGAAAAATAGAGCTAGCGCTGGATTAACTGAAATTAATTTGCAAGGAAAAGTCGTATTTAGGGGGTATTGTCAATTTGGCAAAGACGTGTTTTTGTATGTAGGAAAAAATGCCGTTTGTAAGTTTGGTAATATGGCTTCTATTGCTTCAAGAGGAAAAATAATTTGTGAAGAACTGATTGTGCTTGGTGATTATGCGAGATTCGGGTCAGAATGCCAGATAATTGATACTAATTTTCATGATATGATAGATTTAGAATCTGGAGAAAAAATACCTATGCACCAGCCCATAAATATTGGAGATTTTAACTTTGTTTCTAATAGAGTTACTGTAATGAAAGGAACAAAAACAAGTTCAAATACTTCCATAGCTTCGAATAGTTTATGTACTAAAGATTATACGAATTTGGGTTTTAATATAGTCTTAGGAGGTATTCCTGCAAGACAATTAAAAAGTAATATACAAAGAGACTGGAAGGGAGAACAACAAATGATGGATAAAAGCTTAAAGTTTAAAAATAGAAGCTAAATTTTTTTTCCGTTATTTCTTAGTCCAGCATTGAATATATTGCTTAGCAATATTAATATAATCGTGTTCTTTTTCAATAAATGTCCTAGCATTCTTTGAAATTTCAATAATCTTTTCGGGATGTAAAATTAAATATTCTAATTTTTCTGCAATTTTTTCGGCATTTGGCAATGCATTTATAGCTACAGTGTCTTGCTCTAAGTTATAATAATCTAACCATTCTTGTTCAGCACCAGTAAAAACAACCTTGCCTTTTGCCATAGCTTCTAAAGCATTATAGCCTTGGTCATAAGCATAAACTTGGTCTAATAAAATATGCGCTTTGTTGTAAAGTGTGATGTAATGATTGTAAGGGATGTTTTCAACTCGTATGATGTTGACTTGTGCGGCATATTTTCTTTGTATGATTTCTAAAGCGTCATCAAAAAAACGATTTCCTTTTTTTATATAATTCTTGAGATTAACACCGTGAAAAATGTGAATTTTATCATTGATGCTAATGGGGGTGAAGGGTAATAATTCAACATTAATAGGATTTGGAATTAGCCCTAAGTATTTTGGGTGTTGTTTGAGCGGTATATGGTAATCCATATCCGAAGAACTAACACCTGTGATATGTTTGTAAATAAATTGATGCAGCTGTTTATAAGAAGGCGAAATATATTTTAAAATATACTTGTACTTCTTCTTTAAAGTTGAGTCCTCTTTTAAAGGTGTAATTATGGAGTATCTGAATTTATTATCGTTGGCATATTTCACGCTAATATAATCTGTACCGCAAGATAGTAAGTGTAAATTGTTACTTAGCTTTTGAAGTTGTTTTATGAGTCGTATTTCATCTTTTGGATGTGCTTTAAAGCTATTCTCGTTTATAAGTTGTATGACGTCGTACCGATTTAACTGCTTTAGTATGCTTTTGCTTTTGAAATAATACTCTAATTCAACGAGGTTATAGCGGAATAGCTTGTCAAAAACTATTGCGATAAATTTTAAAGTAGGATGTGATAAAAAACTTGAAGTAACTTTTATATCAACAGGATAATTTTTAAAGCCATCTCCTGTACCAATAAGCGTAACATCATGTCCTAATTTTATGAGTCCTTCTTTTAGCGAATTGTGTAATCTGCTATATTCTCCAATTAATAATATCTTCATTTATTATACTTACATTTGT
Organism: Flavobacteriaceae bacterium; assembly: GCA_013215095.1. Classification (GTDB taxonomy): domain Bacteria; phylum Bacteroidota; class Bacteroidia; order Flavobacteriales; family Flavobacteriaceae; genus DT-34. The sequence goes on from JABSPM010000028.1 coordinate 71,978, forward strand.
TCTCAAATATAAATTATTAATGTCTACATAAATTGTAAATGAGCAAAAAAATAGAAGTACTCATATCGACAATGCATAGGAATTCTCTTGAATTTTTAGATAAAATGTTTCAGGAGGTAAATGTAGAGCATGTAGACTTATTAATAATTAATCAGACCAATAATTCCAATCAATTAAATAAAACTATTGCAAATAAGTATAATATTCTTGATGTTATAAATTCAAACGAAAAAGGACTGGCTAAAAGTAGAAATTTGGCAATAAAAAACGCCAAAAATTCGATATGTCTTATTGCAGATGATGATGTGCGTTATTTACCTGAATTGGATGAAAAAATACTTCAAGCGTTTGAAAAACATAAAGAAGCAGATATTATTAGCTTTCAAATGGTTGATGAATTCGGACGATTTTTTAAGCCTTACAAAAATATTACAATGCATGATAAAAAAACAATGCGGACTGTAAATTCTGTAGTCATCGCTTTTAGAAAGGAACGTGTGATAGAGAATAAGGTGTGGTTTAATGAAAATTTTGGATTAGGTGCAGAATTTCAGACTGCAGATGAATATGTTTTTTTAAGAGATGCATTAAAGGCTAAATTAAAGGTCTATTTTGAACCTGTTGTGATTTTGGAACATGCCTATAAAAGTTCAGGAAAATCAGGTGGGAGTGATCGTTTGGTTTATGCGAGAGCAGCGCTGTTTTACAAATACGAAGGTGTTGTTGCGTATCTAAGATTATGTAGATATTTGTACTTGGTTCATAGGGAAAAGATGATTGCAACCAATGAAATTTTTAAGAAATTTAAAGTAGGACTAAAAGGTATAAATAAGTATAAAGAATTAGTAAAGCAAGGAAAAGAAGTAAGATGCCAATAATTGAAATACCAAAAATTAAGGATGCTAGAGGAAATCTCGCAGTAATTGAAAAAGAGACTGTTCCTTTTGATATTAAACGTGTTTATTATTTGTTTGATGTGCCTAGTGATGCCTATCGCGGTGGTCATGCGCATAAAGAACAGTTAGAGTTTTTAGTAGCCCTAAGTGGTAGTTTTGAAGTGATTTTAGATAACGGAAAAACGAAAGAAAAAGTAATGTTAAATAAGCCAGATAAAGGCTTGTTAATTCCAACAGGTGTATGGCGAGAGTTAGAGAACTTTTCTTCAGGAGCAGTCTGTCTAGTACTAGCTTCTGATGTGTTTGATGAAGCAGATTATATTAGGGACTATACTTCTTTTGAACGTTTTGTAACGCCTTAAGCCGAATATTATTTAGGGTTATAGTTGTTCATGACGTATTTGATTTGGGTTTTTATAAAGGCTTATTTAGAACGTGTTATGAAATGAGCAAGTCGGTAAATGTCAAATAAAAATAGTTTCGGTTTAGATCCCAATAGGTTTTTTTCAATAAGAGGGTTTGCTATTTTTACAAGGTGCGAGAATAGATTTCTCAATCCTACTTTTTTTAGTTTTTCATAGGCTTTTAGTAATGAAATATCATGCGTTTTGATTTCTGTAGAGGTTTTAATTAAAGTTAAGGCTTCAATAGCACGTTTTGTTTTTCTTAAATAATCAGCATTCTCGTCAATGCCCAAATGGTAGACTTCATTGTCCGCATGGAATACATTGATATGATTTTGCTTTAGCATGGCGCCAAAGAGATAATCCAAACCATAGATGTTTGTTGTAACGCTTTTATTGAGTGTCATAAAAATGTCTTTTTTTATGAGGAAATTGGCAGATATAATGACCTTATAAGGCATAGAATTCCGTTTAGATGCTTTAACCTCTTCTCTTGATTTTCCAAAATTATATCTTAGACTCTTTTTAGGGTCTGTGTTTTTTTGGTAGGCAAAACCTCCAAAAATTACATCGTGTGCCTTTTCAAAAAATGGAATATAATCCGCTATAAAATGATCATGCTTTGGTATCGTATCAGAATCAATAAAAAGTAGCCAGTCATAATTAGCTTGTTCCGCTAAAAATTGTCGATTGGCATTTCTGCCTAAATTTTTATGGTGTGCAATGAAGGTTGCGTTTTTTAAATTGTTTATCTTTTGGTTATCGGTGTTTAATGCTGAAAATGACCCGTCATCAATACAGATAAGCTCATAGGTTATAGTTGTTTTACGAAGTTGAACAACAAGAGCCTCCGCAAGTGGGAAGGCATTGTAATTATATGTTGGTATTAAAATAGAAAGCATAGAATTGGTGCTAATATAACTATTCTGACAGGAATTAATGTCTAAAAATAAATTATTGCAACGATATTGTTTACGCCAAGTCAACGCATCAATTAAATTATCAATTGCAGGCAAGTAATACCGTTTTTAATTTAAAATTACTTAACAAAACACCCTTTTCTACTTTCTCTTTCTTTTTCTAATTTATATGAAGAAAAACATCATCTTTTTCTTTTACGTTACTTTCAAATGGAAAATGATATAAAACCAATAAAAATTTAGTTGTCTTGGTTGATAGGTTGTTTTTGGTTGATTTTTTAGAGTTGTTTTGTTAGAGGTATACAATCAGTGCTTTTGAAAGAACAAGTTTTAGTGTTTTGTGGAGGTGCTTAATTACTCCGTTGTTTCTGCCATTTTATTATTTTTTCAATGCCAATATCTTTAAACTCTTTTCCTTTATAAAAACTATTATAAAATTCGGTTCCGTTTTTAGGATAATCAATTTTATAGTTTGGAGGTACCCCTTTACCTTCATAGATATTTCCTTTAGGATCACTATAGACTTCATTAGATAAACTAAACTCCCAGCCATTCGGGAGATTCTTCCATAAAATTTCGGAAAAAATACCATTGGTTGAAGATCCAAAACGTTTTATTTCAGGGTGAGCCAAAGTGCCAAGCGTAAAAATTTCGGCAGCACTTGCTGTGTTGTGACTTGTTAAGACTGTTATTGTTCCTTGATAAGTGTTTGTCGCTGGACTTAAAATGTAGTCTTGTTTATCTGTGTATTTAGTTCCTTTTTTCGCCTTAATTGATAGAATATGTTTTTGTGATTTAACAAAATAGCTCAATATTTCTAAAGCAATAGTATCATAGCCACCTCCATTAAATCGCAAGTCTATAATTATGGAATGAGTTGTTTCTAAATCTGATAGAATTTTATTCATAGCAAAATGAACTCCTTTAAGTTCATCATCTAATTGAGTAATTCCAGATTTAGTCTTCAAAATTTTTTCATATTCTTTGTCAAAATTCTTAGCAGATATGTCTTGATTTGGAACGTAATTAGAGAAGTTGTTCATGTCCGTAACCACCAAATAGCCTATATTTTCATTCTTTAGTATTCCCCATTGTATAACACCATTATTATAGCTATTAAAACAGTTCAAATAAGTTGATGAAATATTGGTTATTATTTCATTTTTAGATTTTATGCTGTCAATTTTTGTGTTAACAATGTGTTTTATTTTCAATGAGTCTGGCACATCTAAATTAATGTGACCATCATTAAACTGTTTTAAAATGTCTGTGAAAAGGTTATACAATTGCTTATCAGATTGTATGTTTTTTAGTTTTTTGTAAGATTCTTTTTTTACGATATTCCAATCGATGTTACGTGATTTAAAAAATGCATAATGTTTATCGAAAGTATGCCATAAAACACTGAAATTAAGTTCAGGTGAATGGTCTATTTTTCTAGCGTTATTTATGCAGTATTCAGGGAGTTTCTCTAATCTTGTGAAATAATAATCAACAATACCCCCTGGATTTAAAACAAGTTTGTCATTTTTGAACTCTACGATTCTAAATCTATCGGTTAATTTGCCATTAGAAATCAAAGGAATACAAGAGTTTTTACTTGTGTTAAAATATGTGTACGTAGAATCTTTGATTGTTATAATTCTACCATAACCTTCTTGAATCCATAATCCGTCAATAGTTCTATTCAGTTTTAGTCTTTGGCAAGACACCAGAATTGAAATCATAAAAAAGTATAATTTCAATTGAGTTTTAATATACATCGATTGATCTTTTAATAAGGATGTCCAATTTTGTGATTTGTTACACTTTAAAGGTTAATTCAAATAGTTTACTTTTTGTTAAGGTTGTAATGTTTTATAATTAAAGCCACTAATAACTGCTGCTAGGATTTTCTTTGCACAACCTCATAAACTTTATTGTCATCACACTTTAAGGTTTTGCTAGGATACTTTAAAAGTAAAGCGTAATCATGCGTAGCCATAAAAATGGTATGTCCTTTTTTATTGAGGTCTTGCAAAACTTCCATCACTTCAATACTAGTTTGTGGGTCTAAATTACCCGTAGGTTCATCGGCAAGTATTAATTCAGGGTCATTTAATAAAGCTCTTGCAATTGCAATGCGTTGTTGTTCGCCTCCAGAAAGCTCATAAGGGTATTTAAAACCTGTCGTTTGCATATCTACTTTGGTAAGTACCTCCTCTATTTTAGCTTTAATTTTTGTTTTATCTTTCCAACCTGTTGCTTTCAATACAAATTCTAAGTTGTTATTAATGGTTCTGTCATTGAGTAATTTAAAATCCTGAAATACAACACCAAGTTTTCGTCGTAAAAAAGGAATGTCTTTTTCTTTCATAGTATTTAGGTCGAAACCAACAATGTAGCCATTACCTTCGATAAGTTTTAAATCACCATAAAGCGTTTTTAGAAAACTACTCTTCCCTGTTCCTGTTTTACCAATAAGATAAACGAAATCACCTTGGTGCATTTCAAAATTTAAATCTGATAGTATTAAGTTTTTGCCTTGATAGATGGCGGCATTTTTAAGTTGTAAAACAGTTTTAGACATAAAGAAAATATTCATTTAAATAAGGTATTGTAAATGTATCATTAAAATTGTCAAGGACCAAATTTTAGGATTGAACTCAGCTTAACTTTTTAGCTGATATAACAAATGTGTGAAATTGTGTGTATAAGGTATTGTTCTACAAATTATAGAGGTTCTAGGGAAAAATAAAAGAATAAAGTTGTTTTTAGACTTTAAACAACCTTGCGAAGTATCCATTTTGTTTAAAGACTTATAATTAACCAAGTTTTCTAGCGTTATAAATGCGATATAAATTATATTTGGGTTTCAAGAAATATGATATTAGGTAAATAAAAATGATGTTAATGATAAAAAAAAGAGTATTAGTAGTAGCATTAGTTATGTGGTGTAATTTTATGTTTGCACAAAAATCTGCGACGTATACAAGCCATTTAGTCACCTATCAAAAAGCACTGGCTTTATACAAAAGCAAACAATACTTGGCAGCACAAAGTTTATTTAACAAAATAGAAGATGCTACCACTGATGAGGTAGTGCAGTCTGATTGTGCCTATTATATAGCCAATTGTGCCGTGCGCATGAATCAGCATAATGCCGAGGATTTAATTCAGAAGTTCGTAGAAAATTATCCAACAAGCACCAAACGAAATACGGCTTATAAGGATGTTGGAGATTATTATTACGAAAACTCTAAATATGCTTATGCGAGAAAATGGTATGATAAAGTAGAAGAGTCTGCTTTAGGAAGAGAAGAACGAGACGCTTTTAATTTTAAGAATGGCTATGCCAATTATATTACCAAGGACTTTAAAACGGCAAAACAATATTTGTCTCGTGTAGAAAATTCAGAAAAGTATGGTTCTCAAGCCAAATATTATATAGGATTTATTGCTTATGAAGGCGATGATTATGATAACGCTACGAGGTATTTTGAACAAGTAAGTGATAATGAAAAATATAAAGAAAAATTATCCTATTTTCAAGCAGATTTAAATTTTAAACTTGGGGATTTTGAAAAAGCGATTCAGCTTGCTAAGACTCATATTCCAAAAAGTAATACTGAAGAAGTTTCTGAATTGTCTAAGATTATAGGAGAAAGTTATTTCAATTTAAAACAGTATGAAGAAGCGATACCGTATTTAACGGCTTATCGAGGCCGTAAAGGGAAGTGGAATAATACCGATTATTACCAGTTGGGCTATGCGTATTATAAACAAAATGATTTTGAAAAGGCAATTTCGGAATTCAATAAAATTATAGATGGTAACAATTCTGTAGCTCAGAATGCCTATTATCATTTAGGAGAAAGCTGTATTAATCTTGAAAAGAAGCAAGAAGCGTTAAATGCTTTTAGAAATGCCTCTCAGATGGATTATGATCTAAAAATTCAGGAAGACGCTTGGTTGAACTATGCAAAGATTAGTTATCAGATAGGTAATCCATATCAGTCCGTGCCACAAGTATTAGCAGGTTACCTCAAGAAATACCCCGAAACATTACATAAAGAAGAAATTCAAACCTTATTAATTGATAGTTATATTACCTCAAAAAACTATAAAGAGGCTTTGGTGCTTTTGGAAGGGAAAAAGAGTTTTGAGAATAAAGTGGCTTATCAAAAAGTGACATTTTATAGAGGAATTGAATTATATAATGAAAGTCAGTATGCGGAAGCAAAGGATTATTTTGAAAAATCTTTAAGCGAACCACGAGATGATAACTATACTGCTAGAGCAACGTATTGGAAAGCGGAAACTGATTATAATTTAGCGAATTACGACACAGCTCTTATTGGGTATAAACAGTTTGTGTCCAATGCAAAATCTTCAAATACATCAGAGATTGAAAATATAGAATATAATTTGGCATATGTCTATTTTAAGAAAAAAAACTATACAAAGGCAACGGTGCATTTTCAAAACTATATTTCAAATAATTCTGATGATACTATGCGATTAAACGATGCTTATATGCGTTTGGGAGATGGTCATTTTGTATCCAGTAATTATGAAGGCGCAATCAAAGCTTATGACAACGCGTTGTCTATTAATGAAATTGAACCAGATTATGCCTGTTTTCAAAAGGCTATAAGCCATGGGTATCTTGGAAAAAGTAAACAGAAGATACAGCAATTAGAACGTTTTGTAAGCACTTATAAGAATTCAACATTGAGAGATGATGCCCTGTATGAACTAGGAAATAGTTATGTGAGAAAGGATGACATTCATAAGGCAATGCAAAAGTATGACCAACTGAATGCAGAATACTCAGCAAGTGCATTTGTTTCAAAAGCATTACTGCGTCAAGGTTTAGTGCATTATAATAACAATGACAATGATGATGCTTTAGGCAAATTTAAAGCTGTTGCTCGTCGTTTTCCAGGAACACCAGAAGCAGTACAAGCTGTATCTTCTGCAAGATTAGTATATCTTGATTTGGGGCGTGTCAATGAATATGCCAACTGGGTAGGTACTCTAGATTATGTAGAAGTTTCGGATGTAGATTTAGATAATACATCTTACGAAGCAGCAGAAAAACAATATTTAGAAAATAACAGCAGTAGAGCGATTAAACAATTTAAAAATTACTTAAATCAATTCCCTAATGGACTTCATGCCCTAAAAGCACATTTTTATTTAGCACAACTCTATTACAAGGGTGATCTCAAAGAAACCGCAAGTCAACATTATGCTTATGTTGTAGAAAAACCAATTGGTGAATTTACCGAAATCTCATTAACGCGTTTGTCAGAGATTTATTTGTTAGGTAAAAAGTGGTTGGACGCAATCCCAGTATTGATGCGTTTAGAAACGGAAGCAGGGTTTTCGCAGAATGTCATTTTTGCACAGTCCAATTTGATGAAAGCATATTATCAAATCAATGACTATGAAAATGCTGTAGTCTATGCCGAAAGAGTATTGTCTAATTCTAAGATTGATAAGAATATTCAAAGTGATGCACATGTGATTATTGCACGCTCAGCTATGAAGACAGGAGATGAAGCTAAAGCAAAATCAGCATATGCTACAGTGGAGAAAATTTCATCTGGAGAGTTGGCAGCAGAATCTTTGTATTATAATGCATACTTTAAAAATAAAGAAAAAAAATACGAAGCATCAAACATAACAATTCAAAAATTAGCTAAAGATTATTCTAGCTACAAATACTATGCAGCAAAAGGCTTAGTTGTTATGGCAAAGAATTTTTATGCACTGAAAGATGCTTATCAAGCGACCTACATTTTGGAAAGCGTAATAGCTAACTTTTCTGAGTTTGAAGATGTCTTGAGAGATGCACAAACCGAATTAAACACAATCAAATCAGAAGAAGCAAAAACCAATGCTTCTGTAGAAACTGAAGATAGAAACTAAATCAATAATCAAAAAACGTATAATGCCATGCTATGTTTATAGCATATCAAAAACACAATCCATGAATGTAGATCAAAAAACATATATCACATGTATTATAAGTTTCATGACTTTGTTTGCGTTTGCACAAGACCAACGAAAGCAGACTAATGATACCTTAGATGCAGATGTTGTAAATGTGGTAAAGCCATATACCCCAAAGATTTCGGATGCCTTTAAGGTTAAAGCTATTCCAACAACAGATGACGCAACAACAACGTCAAAAAAAGAAATTAGATACAATATCTTTTCTATTCCTGTAGCTTCAATATTTACTCCTGCAAAAGGAAAAGCTGCAGCTGTAGAAAAGACAAAAAAAGAACGTTTATTTACAAATTATGCCTCATTAGGTTTTGGAAATTACACCACGCTATTAGGTGAGGTATATCTTAATCATGCAATGAATAGAAGCGAAAACGTTGGCGGATATATCAGTCATCATTCATCACAAGGAGGCATTGATGGTGTAAAATTAGACGACGATTTTATGGATACTAAAGTCAATATTAACTATGCAAAACAAATGCGAGATTATACTTGGAATGTCGATGCAGGTTATAAATTTCAATCCTATAATTGGTACGGAATTCCAAATGCTGAAAACCTCATAACAGAGACGCAGATAGATGCTTTAAGTCCTCAGCATAAATTCCATACCTTTGATTTTGGTGGAGAAATAGAGCTCGAAGACCGCATGATTAACAGTGGGAGTGTCAGATTTAGAAGATTTGCAGATGATTTAGATTCAGGAGAAAATCGATTTGTTGCCAAGGCAAATTTCGATGTTGCTTTTAGAGAAGAACTTATTAATACAACGGTGAAGATGGATTATCTAGGCGGTAGATTTGGTCAATCGTATTTAGAAGATACTAGCTTTAAATATGGTAATTTTCAAATAGGAATTGCACCAATATATCCAATTGTTAGAGATGAATATTTAAAAGTCGATGTTGGATTTGCAACCTATTATATGAATGATACTGCAGCTAAAGCACATAAGTTTTATATCTACCCAAAAGTTACAGCGTCCTACAGACTTGTTGATGATATGGTCATCTCTTATGGTGGAATTGAAGGCGATTTGGAGCAAAATTCTTATCAAGGATTTGCTTCCGAAAATCCATTTGTTTCGCCTACTTTAGTGGTGCAGCCTACAAGTCAGCAGTATAATGCTTATTTAGGATTAAAAGGAAAATTGTCTAATACGATGAATTATAATCTTAATGGGAGTTATTATGGGTCTAATAATCAAGCTTTATATCTGTCTAATGCATTTTCTCCACAAGACGATAATAACTATAGCTATAACAATTCTTTTAGTGTGGTTTACGATAATGTTAAAACATTAAAACTATTTGGAGAATTAAATGTAGATATCAAGCGCAATCTTAATTTAGGATTAAAAGTGTCATATTATAATTATACTGCTGATAAGCAGGAAGAGGCATGGAATTTACCAGATTTTGAAGCGTCTTTATTCCTAGATTATCAAATCACAGCACAATGGTTTGCAGGGGCTAACTTGTTTTATGTAGGTGAACGTTTAGACAATCAAGTTGCGGAGTCAACTACTAATGTTGTCAGTTTAGAAAGTTATTTTGATGCCAATGCACATGTGGGATATCGTATTAATGAACGCTGGACCGCTTATGTTAAAGCTAATAATATTGCAAATCAAGTGTATAATCGATGGTTGAATTATCCAGTACAAGGGATTCAAGTTTTGGGAGGAGCATCTTATAAATTTGATTTTTAAAATGAAACTTAGTATGCAGAGGATAATATCAAATAAGTTACTTGTAATGTCCATATATAGGTCTCATACAGGGATTAATATTACCATCGCAGCTTGAAGTATTTCGTTTCTCTGAACAGTACTATATTTATAAATATGGTAATTTGATTTCAAGAGCTATAGTATATGTGGCTTTTATGATGTCATTTTCATGTCCATTAATTGTCTGGTTGAGATCTAAGAGTAGAACTGAACTCAAACCAAATAGAGCTATTATGATTTTAGGATTTGTTCCGGCTTTATATTATATAGTCCTAGTTTTACTTAGCATGTTGTTTTAATAGAAAATAAAAAAGTGAAATCTAAATATTTAAGCGTTCTAATTGGAACGCTTTTTTTATTTTTATGAGCAAATTTTTAGAACTTATGAGATTTACTATTTTAGCTTTATCATCCCTATTCTTTTTTAATTGCCAAACTAAAGAAACCGCAGATATAGTCGTTGTCAATGCCAATGCCTACACTGTTAATGGTAATTTTGATAAAACAGAAGCTTTTGCAATTAAAGATGGTAAATTTATAGAAGTAGGAACATCACAGTCAATTTTAGATAATTATAAATCTGTAAATGTGATTGATGCTAAAGGCCAAACAATAGTGCCAGGTTTTATTGATGCACATTGTCATTTTTTAGGTTTAGGATATAATGAGCAGGCTGTAGATTTGAGAGGAACCAAAAGCTTTGAAGACGTCGTAAAACGAGTGATTACTTTTGTAAATACAACTGGTGCTAAGTTTGTAAAAGGTAGGGGCTGGGATCAAAACGATTGGCAAGAAAAACAATTTCCTAAGAAGACCCTTTTAGATAAACTGTTCCCAAATATACCAATAGCATTAACCCGAGTGGATGGACACGCGATATTATGTAACCAAGCAGCTTTAGATCTTGGAAACGTGACCAAAGCTAGTACGATTGACGGTGGAGAAGTGGTTATTGAAAACGGAGAATTAACAGGTGTTTTAGTTGATAATGCTATTGGCTTGGTGTTGGAGCATTGGCCGAAATTTTCTAGAGAAGATACGGTAAAAGCATTAATGGCAGCTCAAGACATTTGCTTTGATTACGGATTAACTACGGTTAATGATGCAGGACTTAGTGTTGAGGCCATAGAAATTATCGATAGTTTGCAGCAAGCAGGTGATTTGAAAATGCGAATCTACGCCATGGCTTCAGCAACAGAAGAAAATTTGAACCATTTTATCAATAAAGGTATCATAAAAACAGAACGTTTAAACGTACGTTCTTTTAAATTTTATGCAGATGGCGCTCTAGGTTCTAGAGGTGCCATGCTAAGAGCGCCTTATGAGGATAAACCGGGACACTTAGGATTATTAGTTAATAGTATTGATATACTTAAAAAGACAGCAGAACGTATTGCCGCATCGGATTATCAAATGAATACACATGCTATTGGAGATTCTGCAAATCGTGCTGTATTACAAACTTATAAGACAGTACTTTCTGGAAAACCTGATAGACGCTGGAAAATAGAACATGCACAAGTGATTTCTCCAGAGGATTTCGAATTGTTTAATGATATTATTCCATCAGTACAGCCAACACATGCTACAAGCGATATGTATTGGGCAGAAGACCGTGTAGGTCATGAACGTATCAAAGGCGCTTACGCTTATCAAGATTTATTAAAGGCTTATGGAAAGGTTGCCTTAGGAACCGATTTTCCTGTGGAAGATGTAAATCCGTTTTATACATTTTATGCAGCTGTGGCAAGGCAAGATTTAAAACAATATCCTGAAGGCGGTTACCAAATGGAGAATGCTTTAACCAGAGAGCAAGCATTGAAGGGGATGACCATTTGGGCGGCGTTTTCCAATTTTGAAGAGCACGAAAAGGGGAGTATTGAGGCTGGCAAATTTGCAGATTTTATCATCCTAGATCATGATATTATGAGTGTAAATGTTAAAGCACTTCCAAATGTAAAAGTGAACGCGACATATCTTAATGGTATTGAGCAATAGAATGGGTTTCGTGACTTTTTTAATCCTAAAGTGACTAAAAAAGTATAATGTACTCAAAAAAATTACAGAGTAATGGAGCGCATAACTTTATGTTGGTTAAGGAGCTTTAAGAAAAATATTATAATAAGTCATAATTATTGGGTTTTGCTTAATCTTGCTAAGAAATCAAAATGTTTACCCTCCAAAATAAGTTCGCAATTCAATCCAACAATGGCACAGGCATGTTCTAGGTTGTTGTAATCAAGGTACATCCAGTTGAACTTTTCAATTTCACCTTTATAGGAAACCTGATATTCTAACTCGCCATAATATGCGCTATTAGCGTCAATCCAAAAGCCCCCATCGTCATCTTCATACATGTATTTAATGTCTGAAGAATCAATAAGTATTTGACCATTAGGGTTGAGAAGGTTTTTTAAATGGTTTAAAACAACAGGTGTTTGTTTCAAACTTTGAAAGAAACCAGAGCCATTCATAAGCATTAAAATAGTATCAAAATGTTCGCGTTCATCCAAAATATTCAATACATGAACATTTTTTAGCCCACGAAGTTTACAGGTTGCAACAGCACCTTTAGAAACATCAATAGATTTTACGTTGAACTGTTTTTCTTGTAAGTACAAGCTATGGCTCCCAGCACCACAACCAACATCTAAAATTTTTCCTTTAGCTAATTCTAGGGCCTTTTGCTCAAGATCAGGCATGCCTGAATAGTCTCTAAATAAGTAGGGTAAAGGTAGTGTGTCATCATCAGAAATACTGGTCGAGGTAATAATGTCTTCTGTATAATTCCCTTGTTGGTAGTCTAAAATTGCTTTTCCAAAAACGTCTTTCATGATGTCTTTATAAAGTTTATTGGGTGCAAAGTTAGAGGTTTGTTTAGAAGATGAATGGTTTATTCTTGAAATTGTATGACCAACTTTAGTTATTTTTGTCTCATGCAAGATATTATCAATAATCTCCCGAAGTTGGCAAAGGATAAACAAAAGGAAAATAGCACCTTTTTTAAGAAACTGAAAAAGAAGCCGCCAAAGCAATTGGATTACATAATGCAAGAGTTGCATACGGGAGAATTTAAACAGACAGATTGTTTAAAGTGCGCGAACTGCTGTAAAACTACTGGGCCGTTATTTACAGATAAGGATATTGCACGTATTTCAAAGTCGTTTAAACAAAAGCCGCAGCAATTTATTACACAATATTTGCGCATTGATGAAGATAATGATTATGTACTAAAAAGTCTTCCTTGTACATTCTTAGCGGCAGATAATTACTGTTTAATCTATGATGTGAGACCTAAGGCATGTAGAGAGTTTCCGCATACAGACAGGAAAAAATTTCAACAAATCTCTAATATTACAATGAAAAACGTTGCTATTTGTCCAGCGGCATATAATATTGTAGAAGATATGAAAAAACGTATAAAATAGATGGGATTTTTAATTTGAGACACGTGCTTTTGTTTTGATTTTTATTGCCTACTATTTTGTTTGTCTTGAGTGTGTTATATGCTTAAGGCGTAATGTATTATAGTTTCAAAAAATTGATGCCATAATGACCTAACTCTTAGTAATACAATGCCTGATTTTATAAGGTAATATTGCTGTTGACTGGTTTCAAGACACAGCGAATTATGTAGAATGCTGTATTTTGGTAGATGAAAGGTTATTTCTATAAAAAAGGAGATAGCTATCTGAACTGTTTTCGATTTATAGAAGTTAAAATAAAATGTGTTCGAAGGTAAACTTAAGGGGGTAGATTTATATTGACTGTGGGTTTTTATGAAAATCACTGAAAATGAGGTGCTAATTTGGAAAAGTTAAGTTTCTTTAGTACATTTCATAAAGACGAGTCTTGAATATCATAACTAAAAAAGATAAATTTGGAGTCATTGATTATTTATTTTGAAAGTATTCCATCACAGCATAGAGCCCTAATACTTGCTGGCGGATTAACTTTATTTTGGATTTTAGAGGGTGCAGTACCATTGTTTAATTATAAGTATAATAAATGGAAACATGCGATACCAAATTTGTGTTTTACTTTTAGCACTATTATTATCAATTTCGTTTTGGCAACATTTTTAATCAAGATATCAGATTGGACTGTGGCGAACGATTTTGGTGTTATCAATTGGATGCCAGAGATGCCTTTGTGGATTTATGTTACAATAGGAATTTTATTGATGGATTTTATTGGAGCGTACCTAGTTCATTATGTAGAGCATAAGGTTTCGCTTTTGTGGATGGTGCATCTAGTACATCATACCGACCATAAGGTAGATACTACTACAGCTAATAGGCATCATCCTTTAGAAAGTTTAATACGCTATGCATTTACGCTGTTTGGTGTTTTTATTATTGGAGCACCAATTGGAATTATAATGCTGTATCAGTCCATGTCTTTGATAGCAACACAATTTAGCCATGCTAATATTAAATTGCCAAAATCTTTAGATAAAGCTATTAGCTATATTTTGATTTCGCCAGATATGCATAAGATTCATCATCATTATGTATTGCCATATACAGATTCTAATTATGGTAATATTTTTTCTATATGGGATCGTCTTTTTGGAACTTACATGTATATGGATCGCAACAATCTGGTTTATGGTGTAGATGTATTTCCCGATGAGAAAAAGAATGGAGAATTAATGGAATTATTAAAACAACCTTTTAAGTCCTACCAGCGTCCAACCATTATGCCAGATGACGATTAGATTTTTAGTAATCTTAAGCTTTTTAGTAATGTGCTGTAATACTAAATCAGAAATAGATGTTCAAGGGCATAGAGGTTGCCGAGGGCTTTTGCCTGAAAATTCATTGCTGGCTTTTGAGAAAGCCATAGATTTAGGCGTACATACTCTAGAATTGGACTTAGTTATTACAAAGGATAAACACGCCATAGTGTCCCATGAACCATTTATGAGTAGAACCATTTGTTTGGACCCTTATGGTAATGTGATTCCAGAGTCTGATGATAAAAAATATAACCTCTATCAGATGACGCACGAGCAGATTAAACAATTTGATTGTGGCACAAGACGTCATGATAGATTTCCAAAACAGGAAAACATAAAAGTTTATAAACCCTTACTCAAAGAGGTTTTTGCTCTAGCCGAAGTAAAACATCCTAATATCAAATATAATATTGAAATTAAATCAAGACCGTCTTATGATTTGGAATTTACACCAATACCAGCAGAATTTGTGTCTATCGTTTTAGCAGAAATTAAAGATGCAGGAGTATTTGATAGAGTTAATTTACAGTCTTTTGATTTAAGAACTTTAGAGGCGATAAAAACGCAAGCACCAAAAATGAAAGTCGCCTTGTTGGTAGATGACAGTGAAGATATATGGCATAAACTAACACTTCTGAGTTATAAACCAGATATTGTTAGTCCCTATTATAAATTGTTGGATGCGAAAATTGTAAGGAATTTGAAAGCTGAATATTTTCAGGTCATTCCATGGACAGTTAACCAATTAGAAGATATGCAGTTGATGTTAGGTTATGATGTAGATGGTATTATAACCGATTATCCAGATGTCTTACAGGATATGCTTCTTAGGTGATTTTGATTGTTCTGTTTTTTTAATGCTTATGATTTTAGCGATAATTTTTGAAATTAGTGACAGAACACATTAGGTCAAAAACTGGAATGGTTGTATATGATAGTATATACTATCTCTACTCCTAAATTACTCAATTAAAATGCCCTTTCTGCGTTATCTTTCAAAATAAAAATAACTCTTAACTAAGGCTATAACTGATTTTTCTTTTTTCTCTAATACAAAAAATCATCATTTTTCTAATGTGTAATTTAGCAGAAGAACTTATATGATAAAATGCCAGACTTTGAGATGGGTTCTATAAACGTTGTGAGTCTTTAATACGTAATAAGGGTTTTAAACTGATTTTTTTTTAAATCATTTGTAAATCAAGTATTTTTGACGCATAATTTCAAAGTTTCCGAGGTCTTTTAACCATGTTTTTCTAATTTCTCTAGCTGTATAGCCTTGCTCTATTTGTTGTTGTAGCCTTTTCGTTCCAGCAAGTTTGGTAAAGAAGGCGTTAAAAAAAACTGCTTTGTTGTGAGTACTATTATAGGCTTCAATGAGATGATGTAAATCCAAAATTTGAAGCGGTTTGATAGTACTTAAATTTTTGCCATAACAAACCTTACCTTCATGCTTAGGGTGTTTTGCCCCTGCGTTGGGTTGCGGTGTAAAGCGAAAATCATTGAGTGTTTTGTCTAAATAGGGACTGCCGTATATTTGAAATTGTAAATCTGTGCCACGACCAGCACTCAAATTGGTGCCTTCAAAAAAACAAAGGCTAGGATACAGGTTAATAGCTGTATCGTTAGGAAGGTTGGGACTTGGTTTAATCAATAAACTATACGGCATGTCTCTTGTGTAATGTTTGACAGGAATGATTTTAATTTGACATTGTATGCCATTTTTCAACCATTTTTGTCCATTAATCATCTTAGCATATTCGCCAATACTCATTCCGTAAACTACTGGAACAGGATGCATTCCAACAAAGGACTTGAACTTTTCATCAAGTACTGGTCCAGCCACATAATGTGCATTAGGGTTTGGTCTGTCTAGCACAATTAATTTCACGTTGTTTTCAGCACACGCTTCCATTACATAATGTAATGTTGAAATATAAGTGTAAAAGCGAACCCCAACATCTTGAATATCAAACAACACTATATCCAGCCCTTCCAAACTTTTTGAAGAAGGTTTTTTAGTTTTTCCATGAAGTGAATAAATTGGTAATCC
>JABSPM010000029.1 GCA_013215095.1 Flavobacteriaceae bacterium
ATTATGTATATATAATATGTGAATAACTGTTTTTTTCAATTTAACAGTATAGTAATACGATTAAATATTAAAGTTGTAGCTTTGTAAAAACTTAATACCTTCTCTTCGCTTTTGAATTAAGTTAATAAAAAAGGAATTTCCTATACCTTTAGGAATTATGAATATGAATTATACATGAGTAAAAAACAAAAAAAAAGGAAATCGAATCCTAAGATTTCTAACTTAACAAATACGATTCTTAGTATTTTAAAAAAAGATAGAAACAAGACCTTTAATTACAAACAGATTGCCGCTAAAATAGGTGTCAATGATGCCAGTAGTAGAAATCAGATTATTAAAACCTTACATCGATTAAGTGCCAAAAAAGAAATTGAAGAAATAGACCGTGGAAAGTATAGCGCTATAACACATTCAGAATATTATAGAGGCATCGTAGATGTGGCTGCCCGTGGTTCTGGATATATTATTTCCGATGATTTTGAAGAAGATATTTTTATTGCTTCTAACAATAT
Organism: Flavobacteriaceae bacterium; assembly: GCA_013215095.1. Taxonomy (GTDB): domain Bacteria; phylum Bacteroidota; class Bacteroidia; order Flavobacteriales; family Flavobacteriaceae; genus DT-34. The sequence goes on from JABSPM010000029.1 coordinate 513, forward strand.
GAATAAGGCGCTGCATGGTGATGAAGTAGAGTTATATGTTTATAAAAGACGTAAGCGTAGCAAATTAGAAGGTGAAATTACCCAAATACTAAAACGTGCCAAAACTGAGTATGTTGGTGTTATTCAGATACATAAAAATTATGCATTTGTAGTTGCCGATAGTTCTAAGATGTATACAGATATTTTTGTGCCGTTGAATAAAATATTAAAAGCAAATGATGGCGATAAAGTAGTAGTAGGACTAGAAGAATGGCCAGACAAAGCAGATTCGCCTTTTGGATATGTAAAAAAAGTACTTGGAAAACCAGGAGATCATAATACAGAAATCCATGCAATATTATCAGAATACGGATTACCTTATGAGTTTCCTGAAGAGGTGGAAGCCTATGCAAATGTATTAGATACGTCAATTACCGAGGCTGAACTTAAAAAGCGCCGAGATATGCGAGATGTGCTAACCTTTACTATTGATCCAAAAGATGCTAAAGATTTTGACGATGCATTGTCTTTTAAAACCCTTGAAAATGGCAATTATGAAATAGGAATCCATATTGCAGATGTGTCACATTACTTGCAGGAAGGAACCGTTTTAGATGATGAAGCTTATGAACGCGCTACTAGTGTATATCTCGTAGATAGAGTAGTCCCAATGCTCCCAGAAATATTATCTAATAAAGCTTGTTCATTACGACCACATGAAGAAAAATATACCTTTTCGGCAGTTTTTGAGATAAATGCTAAAGCAGAAATTAAGAACCAATGGTTTGGACGCACTGTAACTTATTCAGATGCACGTTTTGCTTATGAAGAAGCGCAGGCTATTATTGAAAATAATCATAATATTAACTTAGATATAATCCTAAATAGTCCTTTAAATCTAGATATTCCTGAAGAGGTTTCTCTTACGGGAACAAGGTATCAAACGTCACCAGAAATTGCTCAAGCGGTATTAATATTAGACCGTTTAGCAAAAATTATGAGAACAGACCGTATGCATTCTGGAGCTATCTCCTTTGATAAGGTTGAGGTAAAATTTAATCTAGATGAAACTAACAATCCTATAGGTGTCTTCTTTAAAACTTCAAAAGATGCTAATAAACTGATTGAAGAATTTATGTTGCTAGCCAATAGAAAGGTGTCAGAATTTATAGGAAAGCAACATCCAAAGAAGACCTTTGTATATCGTGTACATGATGAACCAGATGACCAAAAATTAGCGAGTTTACAGCATATTATAAGTCGTTTTGGATATAAGCTTAATTTTAAAGATAGAAAGTCTACTACAGCTTCTTTAAATCATCTTTTGCACGAAGTTAAAGGTAAGAAAGAACAGAACTTAGTAGATACTTTGGCAATACGAAGCATGAGTAAAGCAGAATATACAACACATAATATAGGACATTATGGTTTGGCATTTAAGTACTATAGTCACTTCACATCTCCAATTCGTCGTTATCCAGACGTTATGGCGCATCGTTTGTTACAGTATTATTTAGATGGAGGAAAATCTTTAGATGAAGGGTTGTTTGAAGAGAAATGCATGCATGCATCAAAAATGGAAAATCTTGCGACTAAAGCGGAAAGAGATTCAATCAAATATATGCAAATCAAATTTATGCAAGATCATAAAGATCAAGAGTTTTTAGGTGTAATTTCTGGAGTGACAGATTGGGGTATTTATGTAGAGATTATTCAAAATAAATGCGAAGGGATGGTGCGCATTAGAGATATAAAAGATGATTATTACCATTTTGATCAGGATGAATATGCCTTGGTAGGAGAAACAACTAAAAATATGTATCAACTCGGTGATCAGGTTATTGTTATGGTGAAACAAGCAGATTTAGTAAAGAAACATCTGGATTTTATATTAATAGGTAAACATGAACCTAATGCCATCGATGATACAAACAACTAATAGATATACCTTAGTGTAACATTTTTTAGTTTTAAAAATTTTTAAATAAACACTTTAAAGTATGATTATAACAACAACCTCAGCAATAGAAAGTTACCCAATTGTCAATTATTTAGGAGTAGTAACGGGTATTAGTATGAGTCATAAAAAGGGAGGCTTCACTTTAAATATGGATAAATATTATACAGCATTAGAAGCGCAATTAGAAACCTTAAAAGAAGAAGCGTTTCAAAAATTAAAAGACAATGCTGTTAAATTAGGTGCAAATGCTATCATTGGGGTTAATTCCGATATTGAAATAGATGGCACCAATGGTGGAATTACAGTATCTGTCATTGGAACTGCCGTTGTTTGTAAATTTTAATATAATACTATTTTTTATATTAAAGTACTGTAAAATAAAAGATGATGTTTTATTTATATAAGATAGAAAAGTCATTTTATTCGAGTCATTTCAATTGGAAAAAAGCTATTTAAGAATTAAAGTGGTATAGTTATTGACTTCATACCCTCAAAACAAAATTTTACAACATGAAACAGATACTGCTAATCTTCACATTATTTATAACCTGTATTGCTAGCGCTCAAAAACCAATAACTAAAGCTATTGGTGATTTTTCGATCCTAAAAGTATATGATTTAATCCATTTAGAACTTATTAAATCAGATGTTAATAAAGTTGAAATTACTGGAAAAAATAGTCAAAATGTTATGGTAGTTAATAAAAATGGGAAGTTAAAAATAAAAATGAATATTGAGAAAATATATGATGGGAGTGATACAGAAGTAAAATTATATTTTACTCATATAGATACAATTGATGCCAATGAAGGCGCTTTTATTGCCTCACGAAATATTTTTGAGCAATATCATCTCGAATTACGAGCTCAAGAAGGTGGTCAAATTAAATTAAACGTGAAGACTGATGCATTGCAAATTAAAGCAGTTTCTGGTGGTCTAATAGAATTAAGTGGAACTACAAAGCATCAAGATATACATGTAAATACAGGTGGTATTCTAAAATCAAAAGCCTTAAAATCAAAAGTAGCTAAACTAGATGTAAAAGCAGGTGGAGAAGTAGATGTAAACGCTACAGAATTTGTAGATGTTAAAATTAGGGCAGGAGGGGATGTTTGTATTTATGGGAATCCAAGACAGGTACAAGAAGATAAAGTACTAGGTGGACGAATTAGACGCATGGATTAAGTTTCTTCTATATTCTTTTTTATATTTTTGTAAGAATTAATCATTTATCTTATTTTAATGCTCGATACTATATTAAAAGCCATTCCTTTTGGTATTATATTAGCCTTTACTATTGGTCCTGTATTTTTTGTATTATTGGAAACAAGTGCTACCAAAGGTTTTAAGAGTGCCCTTATTTTTGATTTAGGTGTTATTCTTGCAGATGTTATCTTTATTTTAGTTGCATTTTATAGTACAAACAAGTTATTAGATAAAATAAAAGATGATCCTAATTTTTTCATTTTTGGTGGTGTTTTATTGGTGGCATATGGTATTATTTCATTTGTAAAAACCTCAAAATCCTTTCGAGATATTGTAAGAGAATACCATCGGGTAGAACTAAAAAAGAATTATGGAAAACTTTTTTTAAAAGGATTTTTATTAAACTTTATCAATATTGGTGTGTTATTGGGTTGGGTTGGATTTATCATTTTAGCCAATTCTTTTACACGTACAACGCATGATGTTATGGTTTTTTTAGGAACTATTTTAATGGTATATTTTTTAATCGATTTATTAAAAATCATAGCAGCCAAAACACTTAAAAATAAACTAACTCCGCGTATTATTTTTCAAACCAAAAAAATTGTAGCATTAACTATACTTGGTTTTGGATTGCTATTATTGGTGCAAGGTTTTTTTCCAGAATCCTATAAGAAGAATAAAGCCCGTATTGAAAATATAAGTCCATTAAAGACTAAAAATTAAGAATTGTATAAAAAAAAAGCTGATTAAAAATGAATCAGCTTTTTTTTGAGGCGTCTAGCGGATTCGAACCGCTGTACGAGGTTTTGCAGACCTATGCCTAGCCACTCGGCCAAGACGCCTTTTTAAGGAAGGCAAATATAAAAAAATATAAGTTCTATACCACTTCTATTTGATTTTTTCTTTTATCCATCATTTTTATGGTAACCATTTCTACATCGCCACCAATAGGAGGATTAACTTTTGAAATAGCAATCCTTGCTGTTGTAACCAATGCACTTTCTTTAAATACACGATTTAAAATACGTTGTGCAACTGTTTCTAAGAGTTTAGAAGCTATAGCCATTTCTTCTTTGACAATACGGTTGAGTAAAACATAATCAACCGTATCCATTAAATTGTCTGATATAGCAGAGGTTTTTAAATTGGCTTCAACCTCCAAATCTACACGATAATCACTGCCTATTTTTGTTTCTTCAGCCATGCAACCATGATTGGTAAATACACGAATGTTTTCAAGTTTTATAATTCCCATTTCTAATAAATTCAGAACACAAAGTTATTTAAAAAGTTCTAAGTTGAAACACGATAAACGCAGCTAATTCTATTTTAAAGTAATACCAAGTAGTCATTACGCTATTGCATTTACAGTTTAACCTGATATATTTAAGCTTCCTTTTTTACTTATAGTTTTAATAGTTTTGTAGTATGTGAACTGTTACCTGAAGAAATTTTAAGAATATAAGTACCAGATGCAATGTTGTTTATTGAAAGCGGATAAGCACTTATAGTTTCAAAATGTTTAACTTTTTGTCCAAAAATGGTATATAAGCTAGCACTTGCATTTTCATTAGTTTTTCCTTGAATAATGATATAATCTCTTGCAGGATTTGGGTAAATTTTAATAGCAGATAAGGTATTATTATTAATACTTAAATTAGAAATACTTACCGTTTTTGTGATTTCATGAGTACGACCACAAGCTGTTATACTTAACGTCACTTCAAAATCACCAATAGTATTGTATACATGTACTGGATTATTTTCAGAAGAGGTATAACCATCATTAAAGTCCCATAAGACTGTATCAGCAGCATATGTATTGCTAAATGTAACTTCATTATTAGTTATAGTAAAGTTAAAATTTGCAGTAAAATCCCAAGCGTTGACTTCATCAAAAACTATGGTTTTAGCAGCTAGTCTAATGGTGTTTGCAATATTGTTATCAAGTGAAGCATTCCAAGTAATTAAACTTGGGTCCTTTTTATAAATCATTGTATAAAAGGCACAAGCTGCAGCATAAGAACCCGCTACAGATGGATGTGAACCATCTGTTGTATATAAATCAACTTCAGGATGGTGTGTTCTTAGATAACGCCAAACAGCACCAACAGGAGCAACTTCAGTTGTATTCTCTTGAGCCATAAAAGTATATGTATTTCTTATCGCATCATCCATACCTTCATATGTACAGACCCATGGCGCAAATTCACAATTTTGAGCATCACCATTTTCACGACCCCAAGTCATGTAAAATAAAGGTTGAGAACAAGTGTTATTTTGACGTATGACATTGACCAATTCTGTTGCAAATGGATAGACTTCTATTTGCATTTGTGCTTCACTCCATGAGGTTTCTTGACTTTGTGCTTGAAGCGTTACAAAGTCCCAATTATCAGCATTAATTTTATTTAATGTTGTAGTATTACTAGCGTGATTCATTAAACGGAATCCCCCAGGGGTGTTAGAATCGTATATGAGTGTATCACCTGTATTTGTTGCCATTTGACTAACAAGATTAGGTAAATTATTATAAGCGGTATAACTATTGCCGAGAAATAGAACACGTTTAGTGTTTTGAGCAAAACTGATATGAAGATGAAGTATGAGAACAAATAAGAATGTAATTTTTTTCATTTTTTTCATTTTTGCTAAAATACAATCAAAATTTAATTTTAAGTATATAATTATACGATAAGAAATGTGTAGTTCGGACAGAAGTACGTTCTCTGTATAGCTAAATGCCTATATCATAAATATACGTTAAAGATTATAGCATTTAATTATAACAATCATGCACCAGTAACTCATAATTTATTGATATTAGTTTTAAGGTTTTGAGATTTAACAGATGGCATTCTATGTTAGATACTATCTTCTGATGGTTATCATGGTTGTCTTGTTACAATTTTGTTTAATTTTGGGGCGTAACTACGTAATAAATAGAATTTATTTATGTCTGAAGAAAAGAAATCACTCAATTTTATTGAGCAAATCATAGAAGAGGATTTAAAAAATGGTTTATCAAAAGATAAGCTACGTTTTCGTTTTCCGCCAGAACCTAATGGATATTTACATATTGGTCACACCAAAGCGATTGGAATTAGTTTTGGTTTGGGAGAACATTATAATGCGCCAGTAAATTTGCGTTTTGATGATACCAACCCTGCAAAGGAAGAGCAAGAATATGTAGATGCTATAAAGCGCGATATTTCGTGGCTAGGTTATCAATGGGAAAATGAATTATATTCTTCAGATTATTTCCAACAGTTGTACGATTGGGCTATCCAAATGATTAAAGATGGAAAGGCTTATGTAGATAGTCAAACTTCTGAGCAAATTGCAGAACAAAAAGGAACGCCAACTCAAGTAGGTACCAATAGTCCATATAGAGATAGAAGTGTAGAAGAAAATTTAGATGTATTCACTAGAATGAAAAATGGTGAATTTAAAGAAGGAGAACACATTCTTCGTGCAAAGATTGACATGGAAGATCCAAATATGTTAATGCGTGATCCTATTATGTATCGCATCATGCATGCACATCACCATAGAACAGGAGACCATTGGTGTATTTACCCAATGTATGATTGGACACATGGAGAAAGTGATTATATAGAACAGATTTCACATTCATTATGTTCTTTAGAATTTAAACCGCATAGAAAGTTATATAATTGGTTTAGCGCTATTGTACATGATTATAGCAAAGCAGAATATCCAATGCTACCTAAGCAGCGCGAATTTGCACGTCTAAACTTAAGCTATACCATTATGAGTAAGCGTAAGTTATTGCAATTAGTTAATGATGGTGTTGTAACAGGTTGGGATGATCCGCGTATGCCAACCATTTCTGGATTACGTCGTAGAGGTTATACACCAGCCGCTATTAGAAAGTTTGTAGAAACCGTTGGTGTAGCTAAGCGCGAAAATGTCATTGACGTTTCCTTATTAGAATTCTGTATTCGTGAAGATCTTAATAAAACAGCAAATCGTGTCATGGCTGTCTTAGATCCATTAAAGGTTGTGATGACTAACTATCCTGAAGATAAAGAAGAATGGTTAGAAGCAGAAAACAATCCTGAAGATGCAAATGCTGGATGCAGAAAAGTACCATTCTCTAGAGAAATTTATATCGAAAAATCAGATTTTAAAGAAGAAGCTGGTAACAAATTCTTTAGACTGAAACTAGGAGGAGAGGTTCGGTTAAAGAACGCTTATATCATCAAAGCTGAGAATGTGATTAAAGATGCTGATGGTAATATTATAGAGATTCACTGTACGTATTCTGAAGATACGTCTAAAAAGGTTAAAGGGACTTTGCATTGGGTATCTGTAAAACACGCTGTAACAGCAGAGGTAAGAGAATATGATCGCTTATTTACAAATGAAGCACCAGATAGTCATCAAGGGAAAACCTTTATGGATTTCTTAAATTCAAATTCTCTAAAAATCAGCAATGCCTTCGTAGAACCAAGTTTAGTAGATGCTCAAGTAGGTGCTAGATTCCAATTCCAACGCTTAGGGTATTTTAATGTGGATAATGAAAGTACATCTAAACAACTGATTTTTAATAAAACGGTGGGATTACGTGATACTTGGGCTAAGCAAAAGTCACAACAAAATAATACAAATACATCAAAGCCACAGCAACAACAATCACAACGTAAACCAATTGATGTGATTAAGCAATTGGGTAAAAAATATACCAATTTGCCAGAAGCAAAGCAACAAAAAGTTAAAGCTGAAATTTTAGTGCTCGCCGAGCAAGTAGCTTATGATGATTTAAAGCCTTTATTTGCAACTGCGTTAAAAAAATCTGGTACACGTATCGCTGCCATGTTAACGTTGAATGTAATGCTTAAAAATGGATTTGAACGCAATGAAACCATCAATAATTTTATTGCAAAGGCACTAGAAGATAAGAATGAATTATTAGTGGCTGAAGCAAAAGAGATATAATCTAATAGTATAGTTTTCGAGTATTTATACAAAGCATCTTTTTTTAGTAATTTAAAAAAAAGATGCTTTGTATCTTATGCGCCTTTTAAATGATTTGTATGAAAAGAGGATTTAGTCCTCTTTCTTTTTATTTGTATTTTTCATAGCCTCACCTATTTGATTACTTGCTGCAAAACTTGCTACCATATCGTTAAGCATATTACTTCCTGCTTGTGGAGAATTTGGTAATAAAATTAAGTTACTATTGGTTTCCTCTCCAATAGATTGAAGCGTATCATAATGTTGTGTTACAACAATTAATGCAGAGGCTTCTTGAGAGTTGATGCCAACGCGGTTTAATACTTCTACGGATTCTTCCAATCCACGTGCAATTTCACGACGCTGATCCGCAATACCCTGTCCTTGTAAACGCTTACTTTCTGCTTCTGCTTTTGCTTTTTCAACGATTAAAATACGCTGTGCATCTCCTTCGTATTGCGCTGCTACTTTTTCACGTTCAGAAGCATTAATTCTGTTCATAGCAGCTTTTACTTGTGCATCTGGATCTATATCGGTAACTAAGGTTTTAATGATGTCGTATCCATAATTTAGCATGGCTTCATTTAATTCTGTTTTTACAGCAATAGCAATATCATCTTTTTTTACAAAAACATCGTCTAATTTCATTTTTGGTACTTCTGCACGTACCACATCAAAGACATAAGATGTAATTTGGTCATGTGGATAATCTAATTTATAAAAGGCATCATATACCTTATCTTTAATCACTTTGTATTGCACAGAAACCTTTAAGCGCACAAATACATCATCTAATGTTTTGGTCTCTACAATAACATCTAATTGTTGAATTTTTAAACTTAAGCGACCAGCAATGCGATCTACCAAAGGAATTTTTAATTGCAAACCAGACTGTCGGATACTTTGAAATTTTCCAAAACGCTCCACTATAACAGCTGTTTGTTGTTTGACGATAAAAAATGCAGAAATAAAAATTAATAGTCCAAAAACTAAAATTGGTATTAAGAAAATAGGCATAATATATGTTTTAAGGGTTATAAAATATTTCGTACTAATTTAAATGATATTTATTTGTAAAATAGCAATAAATCTTACAAAAATAACTAATTGTTAGTAGCTATCTTTATGAGGATTGTTACAGATTATTGAAAATATAATTTATAAACTATAGAAGAGCGCATTAAATACTTGTTTTTGAAATATGTCATAGTGTGTATTGAGAATATATTGAAGACTCTGTACAATAAGGTTTTTATAAAAAACAAGGCATGAGCATTAAACACCTTCTGAATGCTATAGGATATTTTTATGCATGTGTTGCGTTTGTTATTCAGAAGGCGTAAATAGTTTATATTAAATGTATTACATCGTTTCTATAGCGTTTTCTATGCGTTTGATAGATTCGTTTTTACCAATCATAAACATAATATCAAACACATCAGGACCTTGCAATGCACCAACCAAAGCTAGTCGTAATGGCATCATCACTTTTCCAAAGCCTATTTCGTTTGATGTTATCCAAGCTTTGATTGTATTTTGAAGATTTTCAGCAGTAACATTTTCAATACTTTCAACCAATTCTTTTAATGTTTCTAAGATCTCTTTAGTTCCGTCTTTAAATGCTTTTTTAGAAGCTTTTTCATCGTACTGCCTTGGTGCTACAAAGAAATAGTTAGCCAAGTTCCAAAAGTCATTTACAAAGGTTGCACGTTCTTTTACTAAGTCTATAACCATTGCAATATAGCCTTCATCGATATTAGCTAATTCTGGTTGCATGTTTTTAAATGCTTTAGCTAAATCTGTATGAGATTGCTCTTGCATATAATGATGGTTAAACCATTTCGTTTTATCTGGATCAAAACGTGCTCCAGACTTATTTACGTTATTTAAATCAAAAGCATTTACCAAATCGTCTAGGGCAAATATTTCTTGTTCAGTTCCTGGGTTCCATCCCAAAAAGGCTAAGAAGTTAACTACGGTTTCTGGAAAATACCCATCTTCTTTATAGCCTCGTGAAATAGCTTTAGTTTTTGGATCTGTCCATGCTAATGGAAATACAGGGAATCCCAATTTATCACCATCCCGTTTGTTTAATTTTCCTTTTCCTGTTGGTTTTAAAATTAAGGGTAAATGTGCAAATTCTGGTGCTTCCCAACCAAAAGCTGCATATAATTGGAAGTGCAGTGCTAAAGAAGGTAACCATTCTTCACCACGAATTACATGGGATATTTCCATTAAATAATCATCTACAATATTTGCCAAATGATACGTTGGCATGCCATCAGCTTTAAATAAGACTTTATCATCTAATGTATTGGTGTCAATTTTAATATCTCCACGAATAATATCTTTTAAGTGTAGCGTTTCATCTTTAGGCGATAAAAAACGAACCACATAATCATCTCCAGAAACAATTTTATGTTGTGTTTCTTCAGGAGTTAAGGTTAAAGAATTTACCAAATGTCCTTTGTCTCTGTTGTGCCAATTGTATATAAAAGTTTTACCTTCTGCTTCGTATTGTTTTCTGTGTGCATCTAATTGTTCCGCAGTATCAAAGGCATAATAGGCTTTGCCTTCATTAATTAATTGTTCTACATACTGTTTATATAAATGTTTGCGCTCGCTTTGTCGGTAAGGTCCAAATTGTTCATTTTTTCCTGGACCTTCATCAAAAGGAAAGCCACACCATTCTAAAGCGTTAACAATATAATCTTCAGCACCTTCAACATAGCGTTTTTGGTCTGTATCTTCAATGCGAAGTACAAAGGTTCCTTTATGTTTTTTAGCAAATAAATAATTAAAAAGGGCTGTTCTTACGCCTCCAATATGTAAAGGTCCTGTGGGGCTTGGTGCAAATCGCACACGAATGTTCTTACTCATGTTTGTCATTTAATAGGGTACAAAGATAATTTGATAAGTTAAGCAAGCAAAGAAAATAATAAAAGCACCGAAAATCTTAGGTGCTTTTTTATATTCAATTATAATATATTAACAATCGGGGTCTATAATTTAAATTGCAGTTCAGTATTGTAACATCCTGTTTCTAGTTTTGCTTTTGCGTATTTAAATAGTTTGAACACTTAGAGCAATATTATTATATCTTGATGGAATAGTATTTACATTAGTATCACCTTGGTTTTCATGATAAATCATTCTATATCCTGAAATACCTTGAAGTACTTGAGCATCTAATTGAGTTAGGTCAAATGTTGAACAACCATCGCAGTTGCCATCACAATCTGTTAATGATAAACCTGTTGGAATCAAAACGTATGGATGTACAATTAAATGTAAAGTTGAGATTTGTTATAAAATACTTGTTTCTAGATTTTTTTTTGTAAGGACTAGTAAAAGCATGGAGTAAAACATTAGTATATTCTTTAGTTTCATGATAGGTAATGAAAAGATAAATAGGACCATTTAAAAAATGACTATCCATGCTAGTTAAATCAAAATCAGAAAGATCATTACTATTATAATCATATCTTTTAAAATTCAAATATTAGCAAGTAAAAACCTATAAGTGTTTTAAATCTTTCATTGGAACAGAAATTAAGATTAAGACGATATCAAAATGTTATCTTAAAAGCACGTTAAGTTAATAATAATATTGTAATTTTATTAGTTCATAAAATTTAAGTGGTTTGAGTAGTTTTGAGATTATACAGAACAAGTTAGAGGAGTTCATAACAAAGTACTATATCAATGCCTTGATAAAAGGAATAATCTTGTTTATTGCCATAGGGTTATTGTATTTCTTATTTACATTATTTATTGAGCATATGCTATGGTTAGAACCATGGGGAAGAACCTTACTATTTTGGATGTTTGTAAGTGTTGAATTAGGTTTATTCGTACGATTTATAATTTTCCCTTTGGCCAGATTGTTTAAATTGAAAAAGGGACTTAACTATCAAGAGGCGTCAGAGATTATTGGTGACCATTTTCCAGAAGTTAGTGACAAGCTATTAAATGTATTACAGTTAAATTCACATGCAAAACCTTCAGAATTACTGTTGGCAAGTATAGAACAGAAGTCTACAAATTTAAAACCTGTACCCTTTAAACTTGCTATTCGCTTGAGTCACAATACGAAATATTTAAAGTATCTAGCGATACCAATTTTAATTATTTTAATGTCTTATGCTACAGGCAAGATGAATTGGTTTAACGATAGTTATCAACGTATGGTCAATTATCAAATGGCATATGAACCGCCAGCACCTTTTCAATTCTTTATAAATAATAATATACTACAGGCGATAGAGAATACGGCGTTTACTTTAATGATTAGAACTGAAGGAGATGTCATTCCAGAGGACGTTCAAATTGTATTTAATGAAGAAACATATTACTTAGAAAATCTTAGTCCAGGTTTGTTTAAATATACTTTCACAGAACCTAAACATGATATTGATTTCAGGTTGTTGTCTAATAATGTAAGTTCAAAACTGTATACTTTAGAAGTTGTACAAACACCTTCCGTCATGTCTATGAAGATGATTTTAGATTATCCTTCATACACATATAAAAAGGACGAAATCCTTGAAAATACGGGAAATGCCATTATACCTCAAGGAACTAATGTCACTTGGGTTTTAGACACGAAATCCACAGAATTGGTTACTTTTGGACAAGAGGACTCTACGTATCATTTCACTGGAACGCATAATACCTTTAAGTTTTCTAAACAGTTCTATGCATCTACCGAATATATGATTAAGACAAGTAACCTTAAATTAAAGGAATATGAAGCATTAGGATACAAATTAGATGTAATTCGTGATGCGCACCCTGAGATTACTGTAAAAATGAAGCGTGATTCAATAGATATAGAAACCATGTATTTCTATGGTCAAATGAATGACGATTATGGGTTAACGAAATTACAAATGGTTTATGTTCCCACAGATAATGTTAAGGATATACAAAAGATTGAAATACCTATTGAAAAAGGAAATTTTGATGAGTTTATTGAGGTGTTTCCAAATCAATTACAGCTTCAGGAGGGTATCAGTTATGAAGTGTACTTTGAAGTCTTTGATAATGATGCGATACATAATTTCAAAAAGACGAAAAGCGACGTCTTTATCTATAGAAAGTTGTCGGCTGAAGAAAAAACGTCTAATCAACTTAAAGACCAAAAAGAAGCGATTGATGGTATGAATAAGTCCCTAGAGGAACTAAAAATTCAAAATAAGGAACTAAAACAATTTTCAAAAACACAAAAGGAACAAAGGATATTAAATTTTAGTGATAAAAAGAAATTAGACGAGGTTTTGAAGCGTCAAAAGGAACAAGACAAAATGATGCAAAATTTCAATAAAAAATTGAAGCAAAATTTAGAGAAATTAGAAAAAACGAATGAAAAGGACAAGTTTAAGGAGCAATTAGAAAAGCGCTTAGAACAGCAACACGAGCAATTAAAAAAGGATGAGGAGCTTCTTAAAGAACTTGAAAAGTTAGCTAAAAAAATGCCTAAAGAAGAATTGGCAAAAAAATTAGAAAATCTGTCGAAGCAAAACAAGAATAAGAAGCGAAGTTTAGAGCAACTCCTAGAATTGACCAAACGTTATTTTGTGTCAAAAAAAATGGAACAAGTAAAAGACCAACTTGATGCGATGGCAAAAGAACAAGAGGAGCTTTCAGATGCCAAAGAAGAGGAGAATACTAAATCGAAGCAAGAAGAATTAAATAAAGATTTTAAAGAGCTGCAAAAGGAGTTAGACGATATAAGAAAAGAAAATGAAAGTTTAAATGAACCTATAGAACTGCCAAAGACAAAAGACTTAGAAAAAGAAGTCATATATGAGCAAGAAAAGGCAACTGAAAAGTTAGGTGAAAAGGAAAAAACTGATACACCTGAAGATGCTAAGACTCAAACGAAAAAGGCAAAAAAAAACCAGAAAAAAGCAGCTCAAAAAATGAAAGAGATGGGCCAAGGAATGATGAAAATGATGAAGATGGGAGGAAGAAATCAAATGACCGAGGATATCGATATGTTACGACAAATATTGGATAATCTATTGGTGTTTTCTTTTGAGCAAGAGGAACTAATGTTGCGATTCAAGCAAATAGAGGTAAATCACAATTTATATGCTAAAAGTTTAAGAAAGCAACAAAGTTTACGTACCCATTTTGAACATGTTGATGACAGTTTGTTTGCCTTGTCTTTGCGACAACCTAGGATTTCAGAACATATTAATAAAGAGATTAATGATGTTTATTTTTATGTGGACAAAGCAATGGTGGAGTTTTCCGAAAATAAAATAAACCAAGGTGTAGCAGCTCAGCAATATATTACTACTTCGACTAATAATTTGGCTAATTTTTTAAGTAATACATTGGAAAATATGGAAAGAGAAATGGAACCATCACAGGGTCAAGGTGAGGGTAAAGGTAAAGGAGAATCACAATTACCCGATATTATTATGGGTCAGAAAGCTTTGAATGAAAAAATGCAACAAGGCATGGATAAGAAAGAAGGTAAATCAAAAGGGGAAGAAGAGGGCGGTCAAGAAGGCGAAAAAAATAAAGGCGATAAGGATGGTACTAAGAGTGGAGAGGGTAATGGACAAAATAAAGGAGAGGGAGAAAACCAATCCGAGGAACATCATGGTGAATTATTCGAAATCTACCAACGTCAACAGCAACTTAGAGAACAATTACAAAACAGATTGGCCAAGGAAGGATTAAAAGGTAATGCTAGTGTATTAGTTAAGAAAATGGAGGATGTGGAACAGGACTTATTAAATTCTGGTTTTACCAATCAAACCTTGCAAAAAATGATGGAATTGCAGCATCAGTTACTCAAACTTGAAAACGCTACATTTCAACAAGGAGAAGAACAAAAGCGAAAATCTATAACTAATACTGCTAAATATCGAAACTCCAATGTTTCAAAAATCAAACAAGGAAAAGAATATTTTAACACAACAGAAATATTAAATCGACAAGCACTACCTTTGCATCAAAACTATAAAAAGAAGGTACAAGCCTATTTTAAAGATAAAGATGATTGATTTTAATTACGAAGTAGAATTTAAATTGAATAATGAAATCCGTTATAAGGAGTGGATTACGGATAGTATTAGTTCAGAGGGTTTTGTTTTAGGGGATATTAATTATGTTTTTTGTGACGATGATTATTTGCATAAGATCAATGTAGAATATCTCAATCATGATACATTAACCGATATTATTAGTTTTGACTATTCGGTAGGAAAAGAGTTACACGGTGATATTTTTATTTCGGTAGAAAGAGTAGAAGAGAATTCCCGTGATTTTGGTGTCACTTTTGAAAACGAACTGCAGCGTGTAATTATTCATGGTGTACTGCATTATTGTGGCTACAAGGATAAATCAGAAAATGATTCTAAGGAGATGCGTGTGAAGGAAGAGTATTATATGGGTGTGTTTTAATATGCATACTGTAGTTAAAATTTACAATATAAAATTAAGAATGTTTCACGTGGAACAATTATGAGTTTATTTCAAGACACATATGATGTGGTTGTCGTTGGTGGCGGTCACGCAGGTAGTGAAGCGGCAGCTGCTGCCGCTAATATGGGAAGTAAAACACTTCTTATTACAATGAATCTTCAAAACATTGCACAAATGTCATGTAACCCTGCAATGGGAGGAATAGCAAAAGGGCAAATTGTGCGAGAGATAGATGCATTGGGAGGGTATAGTGGAATTGTTAGTGATAGATCTGCTATTCAATTTAAAATGTTGAATAAATCTAAAGGACCAGCCATGTGGAGTCCTCGTGTGCAAAGTGACCGCATGCGTTTTGCAGAAGATTGGAGGTTGATGCTAGAACAAACTAAGAATCTTGATTTTTACCAAGATATGGTTTCTGGGCTGTTAGTGCATAATGATTGTATTTATGGCGTTAAAACAAGTCTTGGTATAGAGGTCAAAGCGAAGTCTGTTATTTTAACCAATGGCACCTTTCTAAATGGATTGATTCATATAGGAGAAAAGCAGTTTGGAGGAGGTCGGGCAGGAGAGAGATCTGCTACGGGAATTACTGAACAACTGCTTGACTTGGGCTTTGCTTCGGGTAGAATGAAAACAGGAACACCTCCTAGGGTGGATGGACGCTCATTAGATTTTAAGAAAATGATAGAACATCCTGGTGACGAAAATCCAGATAAATTTTCATATTTGAAATTAACAAAACCCTTAACTAAACAGCGTTCTTGTCATATGACGTATACAAGTCCTGAAGTTCACGATTTATTACGTGAAGGTTTTGATCGCTCGCCAATGTTTAATGGTAGAATACAAAGCTTGGGACCGCGTTATTGTCCGTCTATCGAAGATAAGATTAATCGCTTTGCAGATAAAGATAGGCATCAGATTTTTGTTGAACCCGAAGGTTGGAATACAGTAGAATATTATATTAATGGTTTTTCAACTTCTTTACCAGAGGAGGTTCAATTTAAGGCATTAAAGTCTGTAGTCGGATTTGAAAATGTAAAATTCTTTAGGCCAGGGTATGCTATAGAGTATGATTATTTTCCCCCTACACAGTTAAAACATACCTTAGAGACTAAACTTATAGAGGGTTTATATTTCGCTGGTCAGATTAATGGTACCACAGGTTATGAAGAGGCAGCTTCGCAAGGCTTAATGGCTGGTATAAACGCTGCGCTTCGAGTTCAAGACCGACCAGATTTTATTTTAAAACGAAATGAGGCTTATATTGGTGTTTTGATTGATGACTTAATCACGAAAGGAACTGAAGAACCGTATCGCATGTTTACCTCAAGAGCGGAATATAGAACGCTATTAAGACAAGATAATGCAGATCTACGACTGACGCCGAAAGGATTTGACTTGGGTATAGCAAGTGAAAGTCGTATGCGTAGAATGGAGGAGAAACATCAAAAGGCATCGGATTTTGTTGAGTTTTTTAGAACGACAAGTGTTAAGCCTGTAGAAGCAAACCCTGTATTGCAAGCTTGCAATTCCACTCCGATGAAACAGTCTGATAAGATGTTTAAAATTTTTTCTCGACCAAATGTAACCATTAATCACGTGCGTCAATTCGACGCTGTTGAGGCATATATTAGCAGAGAAAATTTGGATCCAGAGGTTATTGAGCAAACCGAAATACAAATAAAATATGCGGGTTATATTGCCAAAGAAAAAAATAATGCTGATAAATTAAACCGTTTAGAAGATTTGAAAATCCCAGCGAACTTTGATTATTCAAGACTTAAGTCTATGAGTTTTGAAGCTCGAGAAAAATTAAAGATGATTCAACCAACATCTATTTCACAAGCTTCTAGAATTAGCGGTGTTTCACCTAATGATATTTCTGTGTTGTTAGTTTATATGGGTCGATAGAAGTACTGACAATGGATATATATGCAGGGAAGTGTTTTGAATTTTTAAACGTTCCACGTGGAACGTTTCTTTTTTTAGATGAGTTGACCCGCTCAAAAAAATGATATGATGCGTTTTCTCTGTGTAGTGTTGTATGGTATGAGATGTTTTTTTTGTAGTGTATAAATGAACTTAGTTTTATGATTGGTTTTAAACTTTTAGAAAACGGTATTAAGAAGAACCGATGTGATGATGTTTAATGTTGTAATTGAATTTATAGATAATGGTAAATAGAAATACTAAATATTTAGAAGTAAAAGATTTTTCAGTGTCTAAAGAAATATTCGAATTAAATATTAATGAGGAGTTTGGTTTTTTAGAAACCAGACCTCAGCCATCTAAAAAGGAGTTAGCAAGGTATTATGATAGCGAAGATTATATTTCACATACCGATACTAAGCGCAATCTATTCGAAAAAGTGTATCATTTGGTTCGTACAATAGCTTTAAAAAGAAAATTAAAGCTTATTAATACATGCACTTCCGATACTAAAAGGCTTTTAGATGTGGGTTGCGGAACAGGCGATTTTTTGTTGCTTGCAAAACAAAATGGTTGGGACATCACTGGTATCGAACCCAATTCAAAAGCTAGAGAAATTGCAAATAAAAAAAATAATAATGTCGTAAGTGATGACAAGGGGCTTTCCGTTTTAGAAAAAGAATCCTTTGATGTGATTACTTTATGGCACGTCTTGGAACACCTACCAGACTTAGAAGAACATGTACAATTATTTCAATACTTATTAAAACCAAAAGGACGCTTGGTAATTGCTCTACCAAACTTTAAGAGTTATGATGCGAAGTATTATAAGTCGTTTTGGGCTGCTTTTGATGTTCCAAGACATTTATGGCATTTTTCTAAAAATTCGGTGGCTAAATTGTTTTTAAAATACGGCATGGCTATTGAAGTTATACTTCCAATGAAATTTGATGCGTTTTATGTGAGTTTATTGTCAGAAAAACATAAAACAGGTAAGTTAAACCCAATACGAAGTTTTTGGGTGGCTTCGCGCTCAAATTTTAAAGCGCACCGCTCAAAAGAGTATTCTTCGCTTATTTATGTAATAAAAAACAACTAATTCTTGTTTTAATACTTAAATTTTAGTCGATAATCCTCTTAAAGGTGTTTCTGTATTAGTTTTTTGTAAAAGTCTTTTAAAATGCCTTAAATTAATTGGTTTTTTATAGTTTTTTATTATTAAAACTTAATTGTTGATAGTTTTTAACTATACACATAAAACAGGATGTTAAACTCAATGCACAATTACATTCACTTTTATATTTTTGCGACGTTAAAAATTACATCGATGAAAAAATTAGTTTTATTAGGAACCGCTGTTTTAGCGTTTGCCTCTTGTCAACAATCTGCGAAAATCGCTTATGTTGATAATTCAAAATTGATAAATGAATATCAAGAGAAAAAAGATATTGAGGCAAGTCTTAAAGTTAAAATAGATGCGTTTCAAAAAAGAACGGATAGCTTACAAAAAGCTTTTCAATTTGAAGTGAACGAAGCAGAGATTAAAGCAAGAAGATTGTCTGGTAAAGCATTACAGGAATTATCTAATGATATTCAGGATAAAAATGCTGCACTACAACAACGTTTTCAATTTGAACAAGGTCAAATAGCACAAGAAAGTCAGTCTAAAAATGATAGTTTAGTCAAAAAAGTAAAGACCTTTATAAAAGACTATGGAACAAAACATGGTTATGAATTTATCTTAGGTAGCAACGAAGGTGGAAGTGTGATGTTTGGTAAAACGGAACATGACTTAACAGAAACATTATTAGAGCTCTTAAATACCGAATATAAAAAGCAATAAAATTTAAGAGGTTTTAGAAGAACTAAACACCTGTTTAAATCATTAGTATCATTGCCGTTATTTGATGTAATATCTGCTAAGGTTAAGGCTTTAATCCTATAATCAATTTATGAACATCAATTCAGCGCATAAAAATATGGTGATAATGATTTAAACAGGCTCTTTATATAGTATAGTTAATTATATGATCTTAAATTTGTCAGACAATTAGAACTGTTTCAAATTGAATATTGCTGCAATTTTGAAATTATTTTGAGCAACCATAAGATCGAAAAATTACAATATATCGGGTTTTTATAGCTATTATCTCAAATCCAATAGGGTATAGTTTTAATTGAAAACTACTTTATTCATTTTATTTGTGCGTTAAAATTTGTTTTATTTGTAAAACAAACACTATAATAAATTAGAGTTAAGCGCTATGGGTTTTTGTTTTAATATTCTTTTTTGGCTAAGCCATAGTCGATGTTATTGAGTAGTTACGAAGGTCTTTTGTGCAGTAACCGTGTTAACTTGATAGATAGGTCGGTAAGAATAATTTTAGAGTTGCCGTTTCGCTCAATGTGATAAATAGCATCTTGTAATTCGTTACTTATATCTAGAATATTGTTTTCGTGTACAAATGGCGCAAATTTGTTGAGTTTAAAGTTATTAGTTTGAGGTGAGAGATATACTAGGGCTTCCGCATTGTAATTCTGCAGTAGCGCTTGTCTAAAAAATTCTAAACAATAGTTCAGAAATTCCTTTTGGGTTTCGCGTCCTGTTTTGGCTATTTCTTCGCTCCATGCAATTAAATCATGAATAGCAGCTTTATTCCCTTTTGCTTTAAATGCGCTACGCACCCAAAGTACAAACCATTCTTCAAATTGAAGGTCTTCACTATCTTGATAGACCAAATCACAGGCTTTATTATAATTGCCATTGCTTTGCCGAGCTAACCTTTGCGCATCGGCCTCTTCAATTTCATAGTTTTGAATTAAAGCAGTTTTTATTACTTCTTGAGGTAATACGGGAAAATTAAGGATTTGACAACGCGATTTTATCGTGGTAATTATTTGCTCGATATCTTCACAAATTAGAATAAAGATAGTCTTATTAGGCGGTTCTTCAATAAGCTTTAGTAGTTTGTTCGCACAGGCAGCATTCATCTTTTCAGCCATCCATATAATCATGACCTTATGGCCGCCCTCATAAGCTTTTAAAGATAATGATTTTACTATATCATGTGCTTCATCAACACCAATTTGACCTTGCTTATTATCAATGCCGAGTTGCTTATACCAATCAAAGAGATTACAATACGGTTGCTCCTCTAGCAAGACGCGCCATTCTGTCATAAACAAGCGAGATACAGGATGACTTTTTACCTTGTCATTCGTGGCTACAGGAAATACAAAATGAAGATCAGGATGAGATAAATTTTTAAATTTTAAATTACATGCGGTCTTACCGTTCGTGTTTTCACCATTAGAATTATGGCATAATATGTACTGCGCATAGGCAATTGCCATAGCTAATGTGCCAGAGCCTTCAGGTCCAGTAAATAATTGTGCATGAGGAATTCTACCATTATCAACACTTTGTGTTAAGTGTCGTTTGAGGTGCTCTTGTCCATGAATTTCTGAGAATAACATAGCACAAAGATAGAATTATGATTATTATTGATTAAATAAAAAGTGTATATTTGTTTTAACCCCTTTGAAAAATAGCCCCATGCTTAGAGTAAAACTACTGCTAATATGTATAAGTATGCATATAAGTCTCAACGCCCAACAAGAGATAAAATTTACAAAAAAAACAAATTTTTATATAAAAGGTAATGCCCTAGTAATAGGAAATAATAGCATTAGTAAACTTCATAAGAAATCGTATAATGATTTTTCAAAAATTAATGACCTCATTGAAATGCGGTATATTGACGTGGATAGAAAACCAAGTACGTTTAGCTCGAGCGCAGCAACACTAGAAATTGAGCATCCCGATTTTAGAATAAAAAAAGCTGTATTGTATTGGAGCGGAGTGTATCCGTATAGTAAAGGAGTAAGAAAAATTGAAGACGGTACAAGATACTATTATCATAATATTCAAGACCGAAAAGGTGATTTTACTCAAGTAAAATTAAATACACCAAACACTGATGAGTATATAGACATCCAAGGTCATGTTATTTTTGATGGCTTTGAAAAGAAAAATTATAAAGCTTGTGCTCCCTATGTCTGTTCAGCAGATGTTACAGATTTGTTAACGAACAGCAATAACGCTAATGGAGAGTATACAGTTGCAAATGTGAGAGCCACAGAAGGCTTTGTTTCCGGTGGATCTATGGCAGGTTGGTGTTTGTTTGTTGTTTATGAATCTGAATATGAAAACTCGAAATATATTACATCTTATGATGGTTTTGCAACCCTAAGTAAAAATGTAGTTGATATTCAATTTGAAGATTTTGTAACCAAAGCCAATGGCCAAGTCAATGCAAATATTATGTTGTCAGCGATGGAAGGCGATAGTAAATTAAGTAAAGACCAGTGTTTTATTTTAAATAAATCAACGCAAAAATTCCATCCTTTGCGTAATAAAGTGCGCTCTGCAAAGAACTTTTTTAATGGAAAAATTACAAATGGAAACACATATATGAATCATAGAAAACCAAATGGCGCTAATGCTTTGGGATTTGATTTGTTAACGATTCCCATACCAAAAGAGATTATTGCCAATAACCAAAAGGATTTGACCTTGAGATTGAGCAGTATGGCAGACCGTTTCTATTTCTATTTTACGGCGTTTAAAACCGAAATTAAAGAAACTTACCATTATGAGAAAATTGAAAAAAACTTGTTATCTCAAGGGAGTCGATCAATTAATGAGTTAAAAGAAGAACAAGTCGTCGAAATTTTGGGTAACAGAGAGCTTACTATTCCAAATGCAAAAGCAGGGTATTATATTATTACTAATGTGTTTTCTGAAAAAGAAAATGCTATAAACTGGATAGCATTTATGCAAGACAAAGGCCATGAAGACCCTTATATGTTCAGAAATCCAGAAAATAATTGGTATTATGTTTCTGTTTACCAAAGTGAAGATGTTTATCAGGTATATAAAAATCATCAAAACTTAGAGAAATTGGATTATTTTGAAGAAATTTGGGTTTTCAAAATAAACTTAAATTAAATTTTAAAATAGTCATCTATGAAAACGCTAAACGATTTCAATTTCGAAAACAAAAAAGCACTAATTAGAGTAGATTTTAATGTACCTTTAAATGAGAATTTTGAAGTTACAGATGCAACGAGAATTTTGTCTGCAAAACCTACGTTAATAAAGGTTTTGGAAGATGGAGGAAGTTGTATTTTAATGTCACATTTAGGACGACCAAAAGGCGTTGATGAGGCTTTTTCATTAAAGCATATTGTAAGTAAGCTTGAAGAAATCATTGGTGTAGAAGTAAATTTTGTGTCTAATTGTATTGGAGAGGAAGCAGAACAAGCTGCTGCTCTTTTGCAAAGAGGACAAATCTTATTGTTAGAAAACTTACGTTTTCATGACGAAGAGAAAAAAGGCGATAAAACTTTTGCTCAGGCTCTAGCGAAACTTGGAGACATTTACGTTAATGATGCCTTTGGTACTGCACATAGAGCTCATGCATCTACAACGGTAGTTGCTCAATATTTTGAATCTAATAAGTGTTTTGGAAACTTGTTGTCTAAGGAAATAGAGAGTATTAATAAGGTAATGGATACAGGTGAAAAACCTGTTCTAGCAATTTTGGGTGGTGCTAAAGTGTCCTCGAAAATTACGATAATTGAGAATATCTTAGATAAAATTGACCATCTTATTATTGGTGGAGGTATGACTTTCACTTTTATTAAAGCTCAAGGCGGACATATTGGCGATTCTATATGTGAAGATGATAAAATGCCTTTAGCCTTAGAAATTTTAAAGAAAGCAGCATCCAAAAATGTAAAAGTTCATTTACCTATAGATGTTTTAGCCGCTAATGCATTTAGTAATGATGCTGAAACCCAAATTGTCGATGTTAATGCAATTCCTGATGGTTGGCAAGGATTAGATTGTGGGCCAAAATCGATTGCTAATTTTGATAAGATCGTTAATACATGTAAAACAATACTTTGGAATGGGCCATTAGGAGTTTTTGAATTAGAAAGCTTTGCAAACGCCACAATTCAATTGGGAAATTCTATTAGCAGTGCTACCAAAAACGGCGCATTTTCACTTGTTGGAGGTGGTGACTCGGTGGCTGCTGTGAAGCAGTTTGGTTTTCAAAGCAAAGTCAGCTATGTAAGTACAGGAGGTGGCGCTATGCTAGAAAGCTTAGAGGGTAAAACACTGCCAGGTATTGCTGCCATATTAGAATAATACACTTAGCAATTGTAAAGAACACAATTAAAGTAGTAAACGCGATACAAACACCCTCTAATAATAATCACTTTTGAGCACTGTAAGTCGCTGTAAAAACGCTGTAAATTAGAAAACAGGATAATAGCCAATAAAAAACCTAATCTCATGAGGTTATGTCGGATAAATTTGTCTGTTTAGTTTAATTGTTTCTACATCAGGGATACATCATGGATCACTATATCTTTATAGGTAACAGCTCGTTTTCTTGCAAGGCAGCGCCAATAGATTTAATATAAGACCAATAAAACAACAATTAAGGAAACTTAAAATAAAATTGTAATAGGTGAATTACTTTTTTTAATTCTAAAAAAATACGATTTTAGCGCGCTAATCGTTGTTGTTTATTATGAGGCTTTTTATATCTATTCACCTTTTTTTATATTCACTAACACTAGTGGCTCAAGATGTTATTTCAAAAACAGAACAAAAGCAAATTATAAAAGATTCTTTAATGGACTCAAAATCAAAGTTTCAAAAAAGAGTTTCTCCAGTATCAGACACCACATTTACCCATTTTGAAGATTTAAAAGAAGCCGCAGAAATTGATGAAAAATGGATAGAAGAATTATATAACACCTCATTGTACGACACAATTTATACATCAGTGTCTCAACTAAAATACGACAAAGTATATTACCCAGAATTACCAACAGACACCTTAAAAAAGCGTTTAGCAGCGTTGGATGCAAAAACACCATTTAATATTTCCTATAATCCAGCTTTGGAGAACGTTATCAAGAGTTACCTAAAAAATAGACGTAGGTCTATGGAGCGTCTAATGGCATTGTGTCATTATTATTTTCCGATGTTTGAGCAAGAATTAGACAACCATGATATTCCCTTAGAAATTAAATATTTAGCTATAGTAGAATCGGCATTAAAACCTAGGGCAAAATCTAGAGTAGGTGCTACAGGTTTATGGCAATTTATGTTTGCAACTGGTAAACAGTTTGGTTTAGATGTAAGTAGTTATGTAGATGAGCGTTGCGATCCTATTCTGGCAACGGAAGCAGCAGCTAAATATTTGGCGAGTTTATATAAAATATTTGGTGACTGGGATTTGGTATTAGCAGCTTATAACTCAGGACCAGGTAATGTGTCTAAAGCGATTAGACGTTCTGGAGGGTATCAAAATTATTGGAATATAAGACCATATCTTCCTCGCGAAACTGCAGGATATTTGCCAGCCTTTTTAGCAACGATGTATATTTTTGAATATGCCGATACACATGGTTTTCAGCCGAAAAAACCATCATTTAGATATTTTCAAACTGATACCGTCAAAATCAAGCAAATGATTTCTTTAGAACAGGTCTCAGAACTTTTGGATGTAAATATGGAAGCGCTTCAATTTTTAAACCCGTCCTATAAATTGGACATTATTCCACATATCAAAGACGAAAATTATACCTTAAGATTACCGCAAAAGTATATTGGCTCTTTTGTAACTCATGAAGATAGCATCTATGCTTATGCTAAAGCAGAATTTGATAAGCGCGAAAAACCACTGCCGAAATTTTTCGAATCTGATACACGTATCCGTTATCGCGTCCGATCTGGGGATTATTTAGGTAAAATTGCTCGAAAATATAGCGTGAGAGTAAGTCAAATAAAACGCTGGAATGGGTTGCGAAGCAATAATTTAAGAATAGGACAACGGCTTACAATCTACCCTAGAAAACCAGTAGCTAATTCTCCTGTAGCAAAAGCTACCAAATCAAAAGTTAAAGTCAATTCTAAAGGAAAAAACACCTATAAAATTAAATCTGGCGACTCGCTTTGGAGTATTTCTCAAAAATTTCCTGGAGTTTCTGTTCAAAATTTAAAAGATTGGAACGATATTAGTGGTAATAAATTAAAACCAGGAATGACTTTGATTGTTTCTAAGTAAAGTGTCAAATCATTTTTATTTAAATATACAACATAAATGAGAAAACTAGCCATTGTAATGCTTAGTTTATTGTGTTTTACAGCATGTGAAAACAATAAAGCAAAGAGCAAAAAGAGAGCCTTATCCGCCTCCTCAGGAAATATGAATACTTTATCTATAGTTATGGATAATGACCTTTGGGAAGGGGTTGTAGGAGAACATACCAGGGCAATTCTTGGAGAACCAGTTTATGGATTACCGCAAGAAGAACCTACTTTTTCTTTGCGCCATATGCCGTCAAGCGTATTCACAGGTTTTGCTAGAAAAAACAGGATTATTTTTAAAGTAGAACTAGGTAAAGCTGCCGATACAAAATTCTATAAAGATCCATTTGCAACGCCTCAAAAAATGGTATTAGTCACAGGGCAAACAAAAACAGAAATTATAGATCAATTAAAAGACAACTCCGATAAAATCATTACTTCTTTTAAGGCGACAGAAATTAAAGAAAAACAGAAACGTATAAAAAAATCACTTGGTAATACAACTAAAATTCAAAAGGCTTTAGATGTAAATATCAATTATCCATCCGCATATAGAATTGCAACTGAAGACGAAAAATTCTTTTGGATTAGACGAGATATTGATTCGGGATCTATTAATTTAATGCTCTATGAAATGCCTATGGATGCTATTTCTAATGGAGAAGAAGCTATAAATGATGTTATAAAAATTCGTGATTCTATTGGAAAAAAATACATTCCAGGACCAACGGAAGGTACTTTTATGAGAACCGAAGAAGCTTATACACCTTTTATGCAGGCTACAATTGTGGATAATAAACCTGCTTTAGAAACTAAAAGTACATGGCATGTGAAAGGTGCGTTTATGGCAGGACCGTTTATTAACTATGTTATTCAAGATAAAGATAATCAGCGTTTGATTATTGTAGAAGGCTTTGTATATGCACCAGCAGTTGGCAAACGAGATTATGTCTTTGAGCTGGAATCTATTATAAAATCTATAACGATTAACTAATAAAAAAGCCAACTTGTAAAAGTTGGCTTTTTTATATTAATAGAAACTATATTATTTTTTGTTTAAGTCTTCATTATTGTCAGAATCGTCTTTGCTAGCATCTTTAAACTCTTTAATTCCGCTGCCTAAGCCACGCATTAATTCAGGAATTTTTCTTCCACCAAATAATAATAAAACAACAACTACAATTAATATAATTTGAGGCGCTCCAATTGCTAATGGTAACATATATAAACTCATCTCTTATAATTTTAGACCACAAAGTTAATAATTATCCTTTAAAAAAAACGTTAATTATAAAACTTTAGACCTATTCAAAACAATGCATCAATATAATTTTCTTTAATTTTGTGCTATAATGTCAGATAAAAAGAAATCAAAAAAAAAAATTACCAAAAAGTTACTGCACAAGTACCGTTTGGTTATTCTCAATGAAGAGACTTTTGAAGAGCGTTTTGCTATTAAACTTACACGACTCAATGTGTTTGTTATAGTCTCTATTTTAGCTATATTTTTAATTATTGCGACAACGCTTTTCATCGCATTTACCCCGATAAGAGAATACATTCCAGGGTACTCATCAACAGCTTTGAAAAAAAAAGCTACAGAACTCAATTATAAAAGTGATTCTTTAGAACGTGTGATTGTAATGAATGAACAGTATTTTGAAAGTATAAAACGCGTTCTAAAAGGCGATGTTAGTAAAGTAGAATTTAACAAAGATTCTATCATTAAAGCTGCCGAGCAAGATCTTGCAGACTTTGACCTTAATCCTTCAAAAGAAGACTCGCTTTTAAGAGGAAAAGTAGATAAATAAGATAAATATAGCATTTTTGAGTCTGCAACATCAAAAGTGAGTTTTGTACTGTTCTCTCCCGTAACAGGAAAAATTAGCGAAGGTTATAATGCCGAAGAAAAACATTATGCCGTAGATATTGTTGTAGCAAAGGATACACCTGTAAAATCTGTCGCAGACGGAACAGTTATTCTATCAGAGTGGACTACAGAAACGGGATATGTGATAATGATAGACCACGGAAATGGGCTAATTTCTATTTACAAGCACAATGCAGCGCTAACCAAATCTCAGGGCGACTTAGTAAAATCTGGAGAAGTCATTGCAATTTCGGGTAATTCTGGCGAGTTAACGACAGGGCCACACTTACATTTCGAATTATGGAGTGATGGCTATCCAATTAATCCAGTAAAATTTATTGATTTTGAATAAATGAAGTTAGGTTCTGTAATATCTTTAAAAGCGTTGTTAGCAAAACCTTTTGCGAAGCACATTAGAAAAAAAGTAAATAAGTGGGCGAAAAACCCAATTGAGACACAAGAAAAAGTGTTTCAGAGGTTAATAGCTGATGCTGTACAAACGCAATTTGGTAAAGACCATGATTTTGAGAGCATTAAAACGTATGAGGATTTTGTAAAACGTGTTCCAGTAAGAGATTATGAGGCCTTGAGGCCTTATGTAGACCGTGTAGTCGCTGGTGAAGAGAATATTCTTTGGAAAGGTAAACCTATCTATTTTGCAAAGACCTCAGGAACAACCTCTGGGGCAAAATATATTCCGATTACAGCCGAAAGTATGCCATCTCATGTTGAAGCAGCCCGAAATGCCATTCTATTATATATTGCAGAAACGGGAAAAACGAATTTTGTAAATGGGAAAATGATTTTTCTTCAAGGCAGTCCCATTTTAGAAGAAAAACATGGTGTTCAATTAGGAAGATTGTCTGGAATTGTAGCGCATTATGTTCCAAAATATCTACAAAAAAATAGAATGCCATCATGGAAAACCAATTGTATTGAAGACTGGGAAACTAAGGTCGAAGCTATAGTTAAAGAAACACTGCCCGAAAACATGACCATTATTAGTGGTATTCCGTCTTGGGTTCAAATGTATTTTGAAAAGCTTCAAAAACAAACTGGGCAAAACGTTGGAGATATCTTTAAAAACTTTAATCTTTTTATTTTTGGAGGCGTAAATTATGAACCATATAGAGCAAAGTTTGAAAAACTTATAGGTAGAAAAGTAGATAGTATAGAATTGTATCCCGCTAGTGAAGGGTTTTTTGCATATCAAGACTCTCAAAAGGAAAAAGGCATGTTGCTACAGCTAAATTCTGGTATTTTTTATGAGTTTATAAAAGCTGAAGATTTCTTTAACAAAAATCCAAAGCGAATCATCCTTAAAGATGTTAAGGTTGGCGTAAATTATGTGATGTTGATTTCTACAAATGCAGGACTTTGGGCATATAATATTGGAGATACTGTAGTTTTTACGTCTACAACGCCTTATAGGGTTATTGTATCTGGTAGAATAAAACATTTTATTTCTGCATTTGGAGAGCATGTTATCGGAAAGGAAGTAGAGCAAGCCTTGCAAGAGGCAATTGCTGAAACGGCAATAACGATTTCAGAATTTACAGTAGCACCAATGATTAATACCGAAAAAGAATTGCCTTATCATGAATGGTTTATTGAGTTTGAAACTGCGCCAGAAAATGTTCAAGAATTAGCTCAAAAGATAGACCAATCCTTGCAAAGTCAAAACAGCTATTATTTAGACTTGATAGAAGGCAAAGTTTTACAACCACTAAAAATAACACCTGTTAAAAAAGACGGTTTTAAAGCTTATATGAAGTCGGTTGGAAAGCTGGGAGGTCAAAATAAAGTGCCTAGATTAGCCAATGATAGAGCAATAGCAAAAATGCTATATGAAACAAATTTAGTGAATTAGTGTATATTTGTAGGTTAAATAAGAAGAATGAATAAGAAGAATAGAGGAAGAACAAGAGCACAAGAAAGTACAAATGCCATTGAACGTATGTATATTACAATGCGTCATTTATTTAATAGAGGATTTTATAAGCCTATGGGAGTTTCAGGAGAAACTCTAAGAGAGGGCTTATTATTACTACGACCAGAAATTTATGGCTCTGTTGCAGAAGAAAAGGTAGAGCTTAATGGACTTTTATACGTTGTTGATCGCTTACCAAGAGGTATTGAAGAGTGTAGATTTATCAATTTGACTAGCGATGAAGGTTACGGAAATTCGCATTTTGAAGTTATTATCCCTCCAAAACGTCGTCGCAACTGTTATCGTATTGATGAGGAACAAATGAATATTGAGATTACACGAGGACGTTCTGAAATCTATGATATTTTAACCCATTTAACATTTTTATTTGTAGAATCTCATAAGATTTGTAAACGCATTTTAATCAATGAAAAAGGCGCAACTACTAGAGATTGGATAAAACTAGAAAAAGCAGTTTTAACAAATAAAAAATTAACACAGAAGGAGCGCGAAATAGCCATTACACATACAGGTAATATCCTTGGAAGAACCTTTGAGGAGTTAGTAGAAGTGTATTCAAAATTTGCAACCAAGGAGCAACCAGAACGTTTATTAAGTATTATTTATTGGTTGGGTAAATTGGCCATTTCAGAACAAATAAAAAACACCAAAAGAACGGTAACGTTTAGTCCTGTTTTACGAGAACGTCTAGGACATCACATTCATGGAGAAGAATGGGCAAACACCATTAAAGAAACCCTGAAAAAACAGAAAATTTTAGGCCGACCAATACATATTATCAGTGCGAACTTGCATAGTGTCATGAATACATTACATGCAGAAAAAGCTTTAAAAACTTTGGTGTCTAAAAAAGATATTTTTGACGTGTATGAGGCGCTAAGTCAATCCGAAAATACCGCACTAAGAAGTAAAGTGTCGCAGTTGGCTTTAAAAGACGGAATGATTTTTCTTAAAGATCAATCAGGAACCAATATTGACGTGCAAATATTTGACACTTCAAAAATCGATTTAACACATACAAGTTTAAATTTGACAAAAAATGATAAGGATTTAGAAAATCCTATTATATTCGTCATGGATTATGCCTTTGGAGAGCAAGCTTATGAAACGATAGACGAACTTTTAAAGCCTTATGATGACAAAGGCTCGAAAACACACTTAGATGTTCGTTCTATATCCATTATGGGAAAAGCAGGAATTTTAGAGGGAGGAAAAGGGGATATTATGATACCATCAGCACATATTTTTGAGGGTACAGCAGATAATTACCCATTTATAAACGAACTCAAGAAAGAAGATTTAGAAGGACAAGGTGTAGATGTTTATGAAGGAGCTATGGTTACAGTTTTGGGAACTTCGCTTCAAAACAAAGAAATTCTTAAGTTTTTTCATACATCGACATGGGATGTTATAGGTTTAGAGATGGAAGGTGCACATTATCAAAAAGCCATTCAATCTGCATCAAAGGTTAGAAAAAGTATTCATCCAGATGTAAAAGTAAGGTATGCTTATTATGCAAGCGATAATCCTCTAGAAACAGGAAGCACATTGGCTTCAGGAGGGCTAGGAACTAGCGGGGTAAGACCAACCTATTTGATAACAAGAACAATTTTAGAACAAATATTTAATTCACATAAATTATGAGTCATAACTCTAATAATTCTACAAATGACCAAGAAGTTGATTTAGGGCAACTTTTTAATGCTATAGGGAAGGCATTTGATCGTTTTATAAATTTTATATCCTCTATTTTTAAGTCTATTTTTTCTGTAATCATTTACGCGATTAGGGATTTTATTCTTAATTTTAAAATCATAGTTGGTTTACTATTGCTTGTAGGAATCATTGGTTATGGTATAGAAAAGTATAGAGAGCCAACGTATGAATCTGAGATGATAGTGAAAACGTATTTTGACTCTAAATATCAGTTGTTCTCTAAGATTAATTATTTTAATACGTTATTAAATAATAAAAATTATGATGTCTTATCAGGTGTTTTTAAAATAGATGAAGAAACCGCTTCTAAAATTATAAGTTTTGAAATTGATGCAGGACCGGAAACAGAAAGTGAACGTATTTTGAAATATGAGGAATTCTTACAGGGAATTGACAGTACAAGGGTTTCAAATTATACTTATGAGTATTTTATCGAAAATAGGGAAATTACTTCTGGAGATTTGTTTGCTATCAAAGTAGAGTCTTATAAAAAAGATATTTTTAGTACTTTAGGAGATGGACTGAATCTGTCTTTTGAGAATGAGTATTCCTCTAAAAAAATGAAAAAAAGGGACTCTATGTTGTTAATTCAGAAAGAAAACTTACAAGCCTCCATTCAAGAGGTTAAACAATTACAAAAGATATATATTGATGTTTTAGAGGAAGAAGCACAGTCCACGAAGGCATCAATAGCATTAGGCGATGGTTTCCCTCTACAACAAGAAAAAACAGAAACAAAGGAATATCAACTGTTAAATCAAGAGATACAATTAAGGGAGGAATTAAGAAAATTAGAAGAAGAGAAAATTGAAGAAAATGTGTTTTATGAGGTAATTTCTGGTTTTCAGGAAATAGGGAATGAAACCAAAAATATCTTGAAAAGATATTCGCTTCTTTTTCCTATGTTCGTGTTTGCTTTAATCATCATAGTTTATTTCTCGAGAAAGTGTATAAAATTTGTGCTTAATTATGAATAGAACAGTACTCATTACTGGTGGGGCTGGATTTATAGGTTCTAATTTTATTCCGTATCTGTTAGACACAAATGATTATAGTATTGTAAATTTAGACAAGCTTACTTATGCAGGTAAGCTTTCTAATTTAAAAACGGTGGAACACCATCCAAATTACACCTTTGTTAAAGGAGATGTTTGCGATAAAACACTACTTATTACCCTTTTTGAAAAGTATAATTTCTCAGGTGTGATTCACTTTGCGGCAGAATCTCATGTCGATAATTCTATACAACATCCTGATGCTTTTATTCAAACCAATATAATAGGAACATTTAATTTGCTTGAAATCGCAAAGAGATATTGGATGGATGAACCTTTTAAATATAAAAAAGGCAAAGAGAACTGTAAGTTTCATCATATTTCTACAGATGAGGTTTACGGGAGCTTAGGCGAAGAGGGTATGTTTTTAGAAACGACCCCTTATGCGCCAAACAGCCCTTATAGCGCCTCTAAAGCATCTTCAGATTTTTTAGTTAGGAGTTATTTTCATACTTATGGATTAAATGTGCTAACTACAAATTGTTCTAACAATTATGGCCCAAAACAACATAATGAAAAACTGATACCAACTATTATAAGAAGGGCTTTAAATAATGCGCCAATTCCTATATATGGTGATGGAAAACATATTAGAGATTGGTTGTACGTTTTAGATCATTGTAAAGGCATAAGGTTGGTTTATGAAAATGGCAATTATGGAGAAACCTATAATATAGGAGGGCGAAATGAAAAAGATAATATTTATATCGCAACATTAATTTGCGAAATATTAGATAAACTAAGGCCTACAGATAAAAGTTATAAAGATTTGATTAGTTTTGTAAAGGATAGACCAGGGCATGATTTTAGATATGCGATAGATGCCTCTAAAATAGAAAATGAACTCGGTTGGAAGGCTGATGAGACGTTTGAATCTGGAATATTGAAAACCATTACATGGTACATTAAAACATATAAAGATTAACATGAAAGGTATAATTCTAGCAGGGGGCTCAGGAACACGCTTATATCCTTTAACAAGATCTGTAAGTAAGCAGTTAATTCCTGTTTACGATAAACCAATGATATATTATCCGCTTACTACCTTGATGTCAGCTGGTGTAAGAGAGATATTGATTATTACAACTAAAGAAGATCAAGAGCGTTTTAAGCAGTTGCTTGGAGATGGTAGACGTTACGGTTGTCGCTTTGAATATACTATCCAAGAAGCACCAAATGGTCTTGCTGAGGCTTTTATTCTTGGAGAAAATTTTATAGGAAAGGATCCTGTAGTGTTAATTCTCGGTGATAACATTTTTTATGGTTCAGGTTTAAATCAAACGCTTCAGAATAATTTAGACCCTAAAGGAGGACTTATTTTTGCATATCATGTTCAGGACCCAGAGCGTTATGGCGTTGTAGAATTTGATAAAAATAATACCGTAATTTCAATTGAAGAGAAACCAACACATCCAAAATCTAATTTTGCAGTACCAGGGATTTACTTTTATGATAATAATGTTATCGAAATAGCAAAAAATATAAAACCAAGTCATAGAGGTGAATTGGAAATTACAGATATTAATAAAATGTATCTCGACCAAGGAAACTTAAAGGTTCGAATATTAGATAGAGGTACGGCTTGGCTAGATACAGGAACCTTTGCGTCTTTGATACAAGCATCCCAATTTGTTCAAGTTATAGAAGACCGTCAAGGCCTTAAAATTGGATCCATAGAAGAAACAGCTTATACTATGGGCTACATTACTAAAACGCAATTATTGGAACTAGCCGATCCTTTGCTAAAGAGTGGTTATGGCAAATACCTTCAACAAATAGTAAAGTAAGATGAAAGTTCAGGAAACACATTTGGAGGGGTGTTATGTGATAACACCAGCGGTATTTAAGGATAGTAGAGGGTGTTTTTTTGAGAGTTTTAATCACAAAAAATTTAAAGACTTAACGGGTATAAATTTTGACGTAGTGCAAACCAATCAGTCAATTTCAAATAAAGGTGTGTTGAGAGGCTTACACTACCAAGAAGAACCTTATGCGCAAGCAAAATTGGTTAGAGTAATAAAAGGAAAGGTGCTTGATATATGTGTAGATTTGAGAAAAACGTCAAAAACCTTTGGACAGCACTTTGCTCTAGAGCTTTCTTCAGACAACAACACTCAACTGTTTATTCCAAGAGGGTTTGCTCATGGATTTATTACCCTAGAAGATCATACGATATTTAGCTACCATTGTGATAACTATTATAATAAGGCATCGGAAAATGGAATTATATACAATGATCCGCAATTAAACTTGAAATGGCCTTTAGAGGCAAACGCTTTTATAATTTCTGAAAGAGATTTAGAACTACCTAAGCTACAAACTATTTTTAAATAATTATGATAAATGTGTTAGTTACTGGTGCTCATGGCCAATTGGCAAGAACAATTGCCCTATCGCAAGAAGAGGCAGTTAATGTAAATGTGACGTTTAAATCGAAAAAAGAACTTGATACAACAAATAAAGACGCTATAACAGCCATTTTTCATAATTTAAATATTGATTTTTGTATAAATTGTGCAGCCTATACCAATGTAGATCAAGCAGAAAAATCCCCAGACTTAGCTTACCAAGTTAACGCAGATGCAGTTAAAAATTTAGCAGAAGTTTGTGAAAAATATAATGTAAAGCTCATCCATATTTCAACAGATTATGTATTTGATGGAAACCAAAGTCAACCCTATTTAGAAGAAGGCTTTACAAACCCTCTAAATACTTACGGCAAATCAAAGCTTAAAGGAGAACATCATATTCAGAAAATATTAGAGTCTTATTATATCATAAGAACCTCATGGTTGTATTCAGCGTTTGAAAATAATTTTTTCAATACAATTTGTAAATGCTTAGAAGACAACAAAGATTTAAACATTACAATTGAACAAATAGGTACGCCAACAAGCTGTTTAAGTTTAGCGCGATATTTACTTTGGATTGTGACTAGTAATTTGGAATATGGTATCTATCATTTCTCTGATGACGGTGAAGCTACATGGTTTGACTTTGCATTAGAAATTGCTAAACAATATAAAGACCAAGATAAAAAGGCTTTAATCAAAGCTTCAGAAAGTTATCCAACAATAGCTAAGAGGCCTGTTTATAGTGTTTTAGACAATACGAAAAGAAAACGATCGTATGCAATGCATATCGATTGGAGGGGGTCTATAAATGAGATTTATCAACTTAGAAGAGAATTAGCACAGTATTAAATACTAAAAACGCTACATTTGTTTTGCTAGGAAAATAATTAACATCAAATAAATATGCAAAAGAAGACGGCTTTGATTACTGGAGCAACTGGACAAGACGGCGCTTACTTAAGCGAGTTTTTGTTAAAAAAAGATTACGAAGTACATGGTATAAAACGTAGAGCATCACAATTTAATACAGATAGAATTGATCATTTATATCAAGATCCCCATGAACAGAATGTTAATTTTATTTTGCATTATGGTGATTTAACGGACAGTACTAACCTTATTAGAATTATACAAGAAGTTCGCCCAGATGAAATCTATAATTTGGCGGCGATGAGTCATGTTCATGTGTCATTTGAGATGCCCGAATATACAGCTAATGTAGATGCTTTAGGCACTTTAAGAATCTTAGAAGCAGTCAGAATTCTTGGTTTAGAAAAGACAACCAGAATATACCAGGCTTCTACATCAGAGCTTTACGGAAAAGTCCAAGAGGTACCACAAACCGAAACGCCCCCGTTTTACCCGAGAAGCCCATACGCTGTTGCAAAAATGTATGCCTATTGGATTACCGTAAATTATAGGGAAGCCTATGGGATGTATGCGTGTAATGGTATTTTATTTAATCATGAATCTCCAATTAGAGGAGAAACTTTTGTGACAAGAAAAATTACCAGAGCAACTTCAAGAATTGCTTTAAATTTGCAGGACAAAGTATATCTAGGAAACCTTGATGCCAAAAGAGATTGGGGCCATGCTAAGGATTATGTGCGCATGATGTGGATGATTTTACAAGCAGATACACCCGAAGATTGGGTAATTGCAACCAATAAGACAACCTCGGTTAGAGATTTTGTACGAATGTGTTTTATGCATATTGGGGTAGAATTGAATTTTGAAGGTGAAGGCTCTAGTGAAAGGGGTTTTGTAAAATCATGCAATAATCCTCTCTATCAACTAGAAATAGGAAGAGAAGTCGTAGCGGTAGATGAGAAATATTATAGACCAACAGAAGTAGATTTGTTAATAGGAGATGCAACTAAAGCTAAAGAAAAACTAGGTTGGGTGCCAGAGTATGATTTAGAAGCCCTAGTAGAAGATATGATGCAGAGTGATTTAAAACTTATGAAAAAGCAATATTATCTTCAAGAAGGAGGGTATAGAATCAAAAACTATTTTGAATAGTCTATGAATACAAATTCTAAAATATATATAGCAGGTCATCGCGGACTTGTAGGTAGTGCCATATTAGAAAATTTGCAAGATAGAGGCTATACCAATTTGGTTTTTAGAACACATAAAGAACTCGATTTAACTCATCAAGTTGAGGTTGCTAATTTTTTTAAAGATGAACAGCCAGAGTACGTTATTTTGGCGGCAGCTAAAGTAGGAGGTATAGTTGCAAACAATGTATATCGCGCAGATTTTATTTATTCCAATATGATGATTCAGAATAATGTGATTCATCAAAGCTATGTTCACGGGGTCAAGAAATTATTGTTTTTAGGGAGTACATGTGTTTACCCAAAACATGCACCTCAACCTATAAAAGAGGAGTCTTTGTTAACCGACATTCTTGAGTATACCAATGAACCTTATGCTATTGCTAAAATAGCTGGTATAAAAATGTGTGAGAGTTATAACTTGCAATATAAAACCAACTTTATTTCGGTAATGCCAACAAACCTATATGGTCCCAATGATAATTTCGATTTAGAAAAGTCACATGTTCTTCCAGCATTAATTAGAAAAATTCATTTAGCGAAGCTACTTAATGAGGGTGATTTCGACGCTGTAAAAAAAGATTTGAATATAGATGATATAACAGAAGCAAAGGACTACCTAGCGGGTTTCGGCGTAAATGAATCATCTGTTGAAGTCTGGGGAAGCGGAAAACCAATGCGCGAGTTTTTATGGTCTAAAGATATGGCAGATGCTTGCATTTTTATTATGCAACATAGAGATTTTAATGACACATACACGGCAAATCAAAACGAAATAAGAAATACACATATTAATATTGGAACTGGGAAAGAAATCTCTATTAAGGCTTTAGCTGAAATTATAAAAGCTGAGGTTGGTTTTAAAGGCCAATTAGTTTTTAATTCCGATAAACCAGATGGTACTATGCGAAAACTTACGGATGTTTCAAAGCTTAATGCTTTGGGCTGGAAACATAAGATAGAATTGAAAGAAGGGATTAGTAAAATATATCAATGGTATTTAAATCAGTAGTTTAAAAATTATTTTTTCTTAAAATTTAGAAGGAGCAAATGGTTGCTTATAATTTGGAATACAGATAAATAAGTAAATTACAAGGCAAAATTACTATATTTCAATTTCTTTCTAAGTGTCTGCGTCACAAATCACTCCAAGCACTGAGATAATGAGGATGTCATTTAGTTTATGAAGTTTCGGTAAATCAAGACTAGTGTCTTTTACTTCTTTGAAAATAATTGTTAATTTTTGTGATGTTATTTTACTTGTAATCAAAATAATATATAAAAACTTAATTGAATATACGTATTTACTCACAATTTTAGATATTTATCTGAAAATAAACAAATTAGGGTGTAAATCTTTTAGTGCGCATTTTAAAGAGGAACAAGCTAAATCTAAGCGAGGTCGTGGAGCCGCTGGAAAGAAGAATGTTGTAGTAATGGCAGAAAGCACTCCTGTTGAAAACTTAGAA
>JABSPM010000003.1 GCA_013215095.1 Flavobacteriaceae bacterium
GATTTGTGTGAAAAACGTTTGCTTTATCTTACGTGAACGTAAATTGCAAATACTATCTGCTAGAGTTGGGTGTTTAATAAATTCCATACACAAAAGATACCAAATCTCGAGAAAATATCAAAACCCTTGCAACGGTCTTAAAACACCTCTAGACTGCTATCATTCTTCTCACAAATAAACATGCCTGTTAACCATAAAAAAACGCAACACCAAGGCGTTGCGTTTTTTTACCATTTTTCATTCAGATTCTCAGAATTGAGTTGATAAGTTTGTTTATTTAACATTCATCAATTCAACATCAAAAATAAGAGTTGCATTTGGAGGAATTACACCACCAGCACCTTTGCTACCGTAAGCTAAATCACTAGGAATTACAAAGCGTGCTTTATCCCCTACTTTTAATAATTGAACACCTTCATCCCAACCTGGTATAACTTGTCCAACACCCAAAGGAAAATCAATTGGTTCGTTGCGTTTGTAAGACGAGTCAAAGACTGTGCCATCTGTGAGTTGACCTTTATAATGTACAGATACATTCTTACCTTTTTCAGCGTTTACACCATCTCCTTTTTGAATGATTTGATAACGTAATCCG
Organism: Flavobacteriaceae bacterium; assembly: GCA_013215095.1. Taxonomy (GTDB): domain Bacteria; phylum Bacteroidota; class Bacteroidia; order Flavobacteriales; family Flavobacteriaceae; genus DT-34. Next base: position 596 of record JABSPM010000003.1, read on the forward strand.
CTTTCAGTCTTATCAAAACCAGCTGCTAATTTGTCTAATTCCGCTTCGCGTGCTGCGTTTTCTTCTGCTACTCTTTTTTCTCTCGCCCCTTCAAAAACTCTAAATGCTTCAATAGGATTGAAAGCTTCGGCAGCATCACCTACTCTAATAATTTCTAAACTATCAATCGTATCATTTTGAGCAATAGCATCTACTACATCCTGTCCTTCTTGTACTTTTCCAAATACAGTATGATTACCATCTAACCAAGGTGTTGCGGTATGCGTGATAAAAAATTGACTCCCATTTGTTCCTGGGCCAGCATTAGCCATAGATAATACTCCAGGGGCATCATGTTTTAAATCTGAATGAAATTCATCATCAAATTTATATCCTGGACTTCCAGTTCCTGTTCCTTGTGGACATCCACCCTGAATCATAAAATCTGCAATTACTCTATGAAATTTTAAGCCATCGTAATATGGATTGCCTTGAGGTTTTGCTGAATTCTCCATATTTCCTTCTGCCAAAGCCACAAAGTTACCCACGGTTCCGGGTGTTTTTTCAAATTCTAAAGCAACTAAAATAGTTCCTTTACTCGTATTAAATTTTGCGTATAATCCGTCTTGCATTGTTCTGTTTTTTAAGAAAGTGCAAAGATAGATGTTTTAGTTTGAAGTTCGAAACATTCACTTATGGATTATTTCTATCAGTTTATGTATTTCTGTAATTTAGATTTCTTTATGTTTGCAAAAAACTTGTAAATATGAATTTTAAAACCCTATTCGGCAACAAAAACAAAGCTAATGCTTTAGTAGAAAACAATAATGTTGATGACATCATGGCTTCTATTCAAGAGAGCGCATGCGCTATTGCAGAACAAAATGTATTGTATGCTGGTACTTCTGAATTGGGAGGTTACTATTTTCTTCAAACGATTGTCGTTGGTAGTTTTAAAATAAAAACATTCAAAGGTGCAACGCTTACGGTTCAAAAGGGAAATAGAGAAATAGTTTTGAAAACTGAAATGGACGAATTCGAATCTAATCCTATGAATGTATCTAAGCGATACGTTACTAAAATTGATTTTCAATTGGAAAAAGGAGATGCTAAATTGCTACAATCAAAGGCTATCAAAAAATTGATTTTAAAAGCAAAAAAGCATCACCTAGAATTTAGTCCTATAAGACATTAGTTTGCCACTTCACTGATAAATTTGATACGATATAGACGAAGTTCTTCATCGTCATAATCGCCATCAAACTCATCAATAGCTGCATCTATTTTGTCAGTCTCAGATTCCATGAAGTAATCATGTATTTCCTCTTGCTGATCTTCATCTAAGACCTCTTCTATAGCATAGTTTATATTAAGTTTGGTTCCAGAATATACGATAGCTTCCATTGCTTTTATAAAATCACTCATTTCCATGCCTTTGGCTGAGGCTATATCTTGTAAAGGCAATTTTCTATCAATGTTTTGAATTATATATAATTTGAGAGCAGAATTAGACCCTGTAGATTTAACCACCATATCTTCTAATCGCTCAATGTTATTATCTTTAACATATTGGGCTATTAAAGCAACAAAATCTTTTCCATATTTTTTGGCCTTTCCTTCTCCCACACCGTGCACTTGATAAAGCTCTTCAATGGTTACTGGATATTTTAAAGCCATATCATTAATCGATGGATCTTGAAAAATAACAAATGGAGGTACTCCTAGCTTTTTGGCATTCTTTTTACGAATATTTCTTAGCATTTTTGCTAAATTTTCATCCACCGCTGCACCTCCTTTTGATGCTGTGATAATACTATCATCTTTAGTTTCATCAAACACATGGTCTTCTGTCATCATAAAGGACTTTGGTGCTTCTATAAATGCTTTACCCTCCGGTTTCACTTTAAGTACGCCATAAGTTTCAATATCTTTTCTGAGTAACCCAGCGACTAATACTTGTCGTATTAAAGCTACCCAAAACTTATTTTCTTTACTTTTTCCTATACCAAAAAAAGGCTGTTCATCTGTTCGATGAGATTTAATTAATGCGTTTTCTTTTCCAATAATAACATTGACTAAATCTTTACTCTTATATTTTTCATTGGTTTTAGCAACCACGTCCAATAAGATTTTCACTTCATCTTTGGCTTCATTTTGTTTTTTTGGATTACGAACATTATCATCCATATCTCCGCCTTCTCCTGTTTCATTATCAAACTCTTCTCCAAAATAATGTAATATAAACTTTCTACGAGAAATCGATGTTTCTGAAAAAGCGACCATTTCATGTAAAAGGGCATGTCCAATTTCTTGTTCTGCTACAGGTTTTCCAGACATAAATTTTTCTAACTTCTCTATATCTTTATAAGCGTAATAAGCTAAACAATGGCCTTCGCCTCCATCACGACCTGCTCTACCCGTTTCTTGATAATAGCTTTCTATACTTTTTGGAATATCATGATGAATTACAAAACGCACGTCTGGTTTATCAATTCCCATTCCAAAAGCAATGGTTGCGACAACAACATCTGCATCTTCCATCAAAAACATATCTTGATGCCTTGCTCTAGACTTAGCATCAAGCCCTGCATGATAAGGTACTGCATTAATACCATTAACTTGTAATACTTGTGCTAACTCTTCTACACGCTTACGACTCAAACAGTAAACTATCCCTGACTTTCCTTCATTTTGCTTTATAAATCGGATAATATCTACGTCTACTTGTTTGGTTTTTGGACGCACTTCATAAAACAAATTAGGTCTATTAAAAGACGCTTTAAAAGTTTGGGCATCAGTTATTCCAAGGTTTTTAAGTATATCTTCTTGCACTTTTGGTGTAGCTGTAGCCGTTAGTCCAATAATTGGAATATTATCACCGATACGTTTTATAATATGTCTTAAATTACGATATTCTGGTCTAAAGTCATGCCCCCACTCACTAATACAATGAGCTTCGTCAATAGCCATAAAAGAAATAGTTTGCCGCTTTAAAAAATCAACATTCTCTTCCTTAGTTAAAGACTCTGGCGCAACATATAGCAATTTGGTCGTTCCATTTTCTATATCTGATTTTACTTTTTTTATTTCGGTTTTATTCAATGAAGAATTTAACACATGCGCAACACCTTCCTTTTTTGAAATTCCTCGTATAGCATCCACCTGATTTTTCATTAATGCTATTAAAGGTGATACCACAATTGCAGTTCCTTCACTCATTAACGCAGGTAATTGATAGCATAAAGACTTACCGCCTCCCGTAGGCATAATCACAAAAGTATTTTTACCGTTAACGATACTCTTTATAACATCTTCTTGCAAACCTTTAAAAGTCCTAAAACCAAAATAGGTCTTCAAGGCTTCGTGTAATTTTATTGTATCAACACTCATTAATCACTTAATTAGTTCATTCTTGAAAATCCAAATAAACAGAAATACAAATGTTTAATTAATTTCTAATATATTTAGAGAACTCTCATCATTTTTTTTTGTTTTTTTGTACCAATATTTAAAGGTACTAATTTCTTTAAATACATCAAATCAAATTCTATAAATTTTGAACACAAAAGATTCTATCCTTAATATTGCTAAAGACACTATACTCTTAGAAAGTAATGCTATCGCTAACTTAACCAAGTTATTAGACGATAATTTCACCCAATCTGTAGAACTTATATACAATTCCAAAGGACGTGTAATAATTACGGGTATTGGAAAAAGCGCCATTATTGCGAGTAAAATTGTTGCGACTTTAAATTCTACAGGAACTCCTGCTGTTTTTATGCATGCAGCAGATGCTATACATGGTGATTTGGGTTTAATTTTAGAAGATGACGTGGTCATTTGTATTTCTAAGAGTGGTAATACTCCCGAAATCAAAGTTTTGGTTCCATTAATTAAAAATGGCCCCAACAAAATGATTGCTATTACAGGGAATAATAATTCTTTTTTAGGTCAAAATGCAGATTATGTATTAAATGCTTTTGTAGAAAAAGAAGCTTGTCCAAACAACTTAGCACCCACTACAAGTACTACTGCTCAATTAGTTATTGGTGATGCTTTGGCTGTTTGCTTATTGAAATTAAAGGGATTTTCTAGTAATGATTTTGCAAAATATCATCCTGGTGGAGCATTAGGTAAGAAGTTATACCTTAGAGTAAGTGATTTATCATCGCAAAACCAAAAACCTGCTGTTAAAAAAGACACCAAAATCAAAGAAGTTATCATCGAAATTTCGAAAAGCATGCTAGGTGTTACCGCCGTTACCGAAGCGGATAAAATTGTTGGTATTATTACAGATGGTGACCTCAGACGTATGCTTACAAAAACAGATGATTTTTCTGAGCTAACAGCTGCTGATATTATGGGTGCAAATCCAAAATATATTGACTATAATGCAATGGCTGTTGACGCTTTGGAACTCATGGAATCTCATGACATTTCTCAATTATTGGTTGAAGATAATGGTAATTATGCAGGTATTGTTCATATACATGATTTAATAAAGGAAGGCATTATCTAATGGCAAAAAAAAATGTAAATGCAATGTCATTTTTGGATCATCTAGAAGATTTGAGGTGGCATTTAATTAGAGCTACACTTGCAATTATAGTTGCTGCGACCGTAGCGTTTTTATTTCCTGGATTTATTTTTGAAACCCTAGTTTTTGGACCAGCACGAGGTGATTTTTTAACCTATGACATGTTATGCAAATTATCGCAACTTTTTGGTTTTGAAAGCTTTTGCGAAACCCAATTTAATTTTGAAATACAGAGTAGAAAAATGGCTGGACAGTTTTCTGCCCATATTTGGACCTCCATCACATTTGGCTTGATTATAGCTTTTCCTTATGTCATCTATCAATTTTGGAAATTTATTGCTCCAGGAATGCATCCTAACGAACGCAAACACTCTAGAGGGTTTATAATTATTTCATCATTGTTATTTTTTATTGGAATATTATTTGGATACTATATTGTATGTCCATTATCCATCAACTTCCTAGGTACATATACTATTGCTGATCGCGTACATAATGATTTTGATTTAGACTCTTATATCGGATTAATTAGAGCATCTACCTTAGCTTCTGGATTGATATTTGAGCTACCAATAATCATCTACTTTTTAACCAAAGTTGGATTAGTAACACCCCAATTTTTAAAACGTAATCGTAAATATGCTTTAGTTATTGTTTTAATTTTATCTGCAATTATTACACCCCCAGATATTGCAAGTCAAATTATTGTTGCCATTCCTGTTTTGATTCTATATCAAGTGAGTATATACATATCTAAAGTAGTTCTAAACAAGCAAAAAAAACAATTTAAACACAGGTAATATGATTGAAGAATTTAATGCCTATCGTTCTAAAATGAACGATAAAATATTAGCAGACAACAATAAGATTATTAAGCGTATTTTCAATCTTGACACCAATGCTTATAAAGCAGGAGCCCTAGATGTAAACACCAAAGAACTTTTAGGCTTAGTTGCCTCTACGGTTTTACGCTGTGATGACTGCATTCGTTATCATATGGAAACCTGCTATAAGGTTGGCTTAAAAAAAGAAGAGGTGGTTGAAGCATTAAGCATTGCGACTTTAGTTGGAGGCACTATTGTAATTCCGCATTTGCGTCGTGCCTATGAATTTTGGGATGCTTTAGAAGCTCAAGAGCGTTAAACTTATAATAAACACCAAAAGGTATTATAACGGATAATTTGATTTTGCTATTTTTAGCACTGAAACAAAAATTATGATTTTAAAAGCTAACAATTTAATGAAGTCCTACAGTGGACGAAAAGTGGTAAAAGATGTTTCTCTCGAAGTTAAACAAGGAGAAATTGTTGGATTATTAGGACCAAACGGTGCTGGTAAAACGACATCATTTTATATGATTGTTGGACTTATAAAACCAAATGGTGGTGAAATTTTCTTAGACAGTACTAAGATTACGAATTACCCAATGTACAAGCGCGCTCAAAATGGCATAGGTTATTTGGCACAAGAAGCTTCTGTTTTTAGAAAACTTAGTATCGAAGATAATATTCTGAGTGTATTGCAGATGACTAAACTATCAAAAAAAGAACAACACCAGAAAATGGAATCGTTGATTGAGGAGTTTAGTTTAGGACATATTAGAAAAAATCGTGGTGATTTACTTTCTGGTGGCGAACGACGCCGTACCGAAATTGCTCGTGCTCTAGCTACAGACCCCAGTTTTATTCTTTTAGACGAACCCTTTGCTGGTGTAGATCCCGTTGCGGTAGAAGACATACAACGTATTGTTGCCAAGCTCACTAAAAAGAATATTGGCATCCTTATAACGGACCACAATGTACAGGAAACTTTAGCTATTACAGATCGTACCTATTTAATGTTTGAAGGAAATATCTTAAAAGCTGGAAAACCAGAAGCGCTAGCCGCTGACGAAATGGTACGTAAAGTATACCTTGGTCAAAACTTTGAACTTCGCAGAAAAAAAATAGAGTTTTAAACTAAAATACCTCACATAATACCAGTATTTTATTGCATTAAACAACACATTTATCCTGTAAAAAAATATGAATCAAGTCGCTGTAACATAAGATATCAATATGAATTTTACAATTTAAGTATCGCATTTGAAATCTCTATTCTTAGTATTAAGAACGTCTTAATTTATGTACTTGTATGTACTTTTTTATTACAAAATGATTTATTTATGATCTAAGTCGGCATTTTTACGTTCACGCTCAACTATTATTTTTTTCTGATAACGTCCTTGAACTACATCTACAATAACTAATACCACCAACACAAAATAGAATGTTGTTTTACTCATTGGCACAATAGCGTTACCAAATATTTTTATATGTGCTAAATGACCTCCTTCGGTTACCAGCATTATACCAACTATAAATAAAATAAATAACCCTAGTACCTCATACATTCTATTTTTGGCTAAGAACGCTGAAATACGATCAGCCAGAACCAACATTAACAATCCACTAATTACAATGGCAATCGCCATAATAACAAAGGCTGTTGTTGCGCTTTCTATATCACTAGTCAATCCAATGGCTGCCAAAATAGAATCAAAAGAAAACACTAAATTCATTAATACGATACTTGCAATGACTGCATTAGAAGATTTTTTGCGATTAGAACCAGCTGCTTCAACATCTTCCTCCAAATCTTTAACAGAAATCATATGCCAAATTTCCTTAATTGCTGTATAGATAATAAACCCACCTCCAGCAAGTACAATTAAGCTATGACCATTAAATTCGAAATATGCATATTCTCCAAAACTTCCTGTTAGAAACGAAAAGGGTTCTTGAAAAAAATCAATAATAGAGACTAAAACAAACAATAAAATTATTCTAAGGGCAATAGCAATAAGAATTCCTACTTTCCTTACACGCTTCTGATCTTCATCTGGTGCTTTTTTAGACTCTAGTGAGATGTATAATAAATTGTCAAATCCTAAAACCGCTTGCAGCATAACAAGCATTAATAGCGTAAAAATATTTTCTAACATGATTTTACTTTTTAGTTAAAAGTGATAAAATGATATAGATTAATATGATCAATGGAATTCCTGCAAACTGAAAAATGACTAATAATATCACAGCAAGTATGATTAAGACATATCGCATTGCATTGTCCTTAAATGAATAATTTTTAAATTTAAGCGCCAACAATCGTATTTTGGCATTCAGTAAATAACAGCTCAAAAGTGTTACACTCAATAAAAACCATTGATTTAAAATAACAGCATTAAAACTATCGGAATTCTGAAACTCCATAATTAATGGCAACGCCATGATGAGTAATGTATTAGCAGGTACGGGAAGTCCAATAAACGCATCAGACTGATTGTCAGATACATTGAATTTAGCCAAACGATATGCAGAAGCTAAAATTATTAAAAGCCCTAATAAGGATATATAATTAAACGTTTGGTACTGCAACTCATCGGCGCACAAACTATTAGATTGCCAACCATCATTCATCGCTAGGTTTAATAATTGATACATTACAATACCAGGAACAACACCGCTGGTAACGACATCTGCTAGAGAGTCTAATTGCAAACCAAGTTCACTCTGAACATTTAGTCTCCTAGCAAGTAAGCCATCAAAGAAATCAAAAAAGATGCCTAGAAACACAAAAAAAGCGGCATAAACAAGATGACCCGAAACCGCAAGGAGTACTGCAATACTTCCACAGAATAAATTAAGTAATGTTACTAAATTTGGAATATGTTTTTTCAATAGTTTACTATTTTGGGAAGTAAAAATAAGAAACTATTTTTGTCTATAACAAGTAAAAGACAATATCTCTAAAAAAATTGAGTTTATTAGGTTGAATTATGCATCTTTGTAAAAATTTTCCGTTTGAAAACAAATACACTTATTCTTTTCTTATTATGTGTCATGTCTTTGTTTGCACAAACCACCAGAAAATATTCTAACGAATTTCTAAATATTGGTGTAGATGCTGCGTCGCTTGGTATGAGTAATGCCGTGGTAGCCAATACTGGAGATGTTAACTCAGGATATTGGAATCCAGCTGGGTTAATTCAGTTAAAGGATAATGAAATGGCTTTGATGCACTCTAGTTATTTTGCAAATATTGCGAATTACAATTACATTGCCTTCGCCAAACCACTAGATGACAAAAGTGCTTTTGGTGTATCATTGATTCGTTTTGGAGTAGATGATATTTTAGATACAACCGCATTAATTGACGATGGTGGTCAAATTGTATATGATAATATTCGTCTATTTTCGGCAGCCGACTATGCTTTGACTATGTCTTATGCGAGACGCTTATTAATTCCTGGTTGGAACTATGGTGTGAATGCCAAAGTAATACGCCGTGTCATTGGAGATTTTGCGTCATCTTGGGGATTTGGTCTAGATGCTGGTATTCAATTTACCAATGACAAAGGTTTTGAATTTGGAGTTATGGCTAGAGATATTACGACGACGTTTAATGCTTGGGCTATAGATGAGGACCGTTTAGCAGACATTCAAGGTGCTATTGAAGATCAAAATCAAGAAGTCCCAGAAGGCACAGAAATCACTTTACCAAAGCTTCAATTTGGTATCGCAAAGACTTATACTTTTCAACACGACTATTCTTTAAGAGCAGAACTTGATTTTATCATGCGTTTTGAGGAAAATAACGATATCATTTCGACCTCATTTGCTAGTATCAATCCAGCCTTTGGCTTTGAATTTGGCTATACAAATTTGGTATTTTTGAGAGGTGGCATCGGAAACTTTCAAAATGAACTCCAGTATGATAATGATGAAAAATTAAGTGTTCAGCCTAATTTTGGTATTGGTTTTAAATATAAGGGCATTCAGATAGACTACGCATTTACAGACATCGGTGATCAAAGCGCAGCATTGTATTCCAATATTTTCTCTTTAAAGCTCGATTTTAGTATTTTTAGATAGTTTTAAATATTTCAAATGAGACCACAAACCTTACTACTGTTTATTGCTTTATTTTCTATAAAAGCACAATCACAAGCAAGATATATTTCAGAAGATGCAAGCATAAGTATCCTTACTGTTGCTCCAGGCAGTGCATTAAATGATGCTTTTGGTCATAGTGCTTTTAGAGTTAAAGATAAAAAAACACATCTAGATCGCGTATTTGATTATGGTAATTTCGACTATCATGCGCCAAATTTCTACTTAAACTTTGCCAAAGGAAAACTTAATTATAGTATTGAAACGCGTTCATATCATAATTTCATAGCAAACTATAGAGCCCAAAACCGAACTGTAAGATCACAAGAACTCGATCTAAATTATGCACAAAAAAAACGGTTATTCCACTACTTAATGCAGAACCTAAAACCGGAAAACAGGAACTACCTTTATGATTTTTTCTTTGACAACTGTGCAACGAAGATGAAAGACATCACCAATATCGCAGTGAATAATGCTATTAAATTTAAGGCTCCTAAACATTTAGAGGAAAAAACATTTAGAGCGTTAATCCACGATAACGTTAATCGCAATTCATGGGGAAGCTTTGGTATAGATATCGCTCTAGGTTCAGTGATTGACCAACCTATTACTCCAGAAAATTACATGTTTTTACCAGCATATATTCATGATTTTTTTACTGAAGCTAGGCTAGATGGTCACCCCTTAGTTAAACCCTCAAAAACTCTATTCAAATCCATCTCTAGGACGAAAAGGACTAATTTCATTACAAGTCCCTTGTGTATTTTAGGATGCTTTAGTTTGTTCATATTATGGATAACATATAGAGATTATAAACGTCAAAACCGCAGTAAATGGGTCGATTTTATCCTCTTCATAATTACGGGCGTAATAGGTGTTTTTCTACTTTTGCTTTGGTTTGCAACTGACCATACCGCAACGGCTCAAAACTATAATTTATTATGGGCTTTTGCTTTGAATGTTCTGTTAGCACCTCAACTTTTGAAAGCAAAGACAAAAACTTGGATCATAAAGTATATTAAACTTTTACTTATTTTTATATGTTTAATGACTTTGCATTGGACAATTGGGATTCAAGTATTTGCCATTGGACTTATACCACTTCTTATTGCTTTGACAGTGAGATATGTATATTTGATACGTGTTTTAGAAGTCAAATAATAATTTTACACTCAATAAACTCTATTTGAGAGTAAAAACGGGTCTCATTAATTTTGTAGAGGCTACGCAAAAAATTTGTGTATTCTCTAAAGAGGAAAAATGTAGTGTCATTTATACCCCTCTAAGATTTGATATAAACAGCTTAATTTTAGCATAAAAAAACTCTGCATTAGCATTTGTATTTCTGTTATTAAAAAAGTTGAGGATATTGTTAAAATTAGCTTTTGCAGTATAAAATGTTTTTAGTTGATTTTGAAAGTTTCTGATACCATTTCTCAAAACGTTATTGAGCCATTATTTTATCTGTTAATTTATAGATATTTATAAATTCAAGTATATATTAATATGCTGTTTCAAGTTCTGAATAAGTTTTAAATAATAGTTCGGCACTTTATTTTTGATTGTCCGTCCATTATTGTGGTGTTTAGCAATAATATAACAACTTCTAGCTAAAAGGTGTTTAGTAGTATCACCGTTAGACAACTGTATAATGTTTTATTTTATAACGTTTTCCATTTGAGATTACTTAAAAAAAATAGCCGCTTTTTTGAAGCGGCTATTTTTTAGTTTATACAAAAATTCATTATTTACTCAAGTACATTTTTCTTCTTGAATACAAGTCGTAGAATTCATCATCCTTTAGACTATCAATAAATAAAATACTTTCTCCTGTGCTCTTCATCTCAGGACCTAAAGTCTTATCTACATTCGGAAATTTATTAAACGAGAATACAGGTTGCTTAATCGCGTAGCCCTCTAGTTGTGGATTAAAATCAAAATCCGTAACCTTCTTATATCCAAGCATTACCTTTGTTGCATAATTCACATAAGGCTCTTTATAAGCCTTGGCTATAAATGGCACTGTTCTAGAAGCTCTTGGATTCGCCTCAATGATGTAAACCGTATCATCTTTAATAGCAAATTGAATATTAATTAAACCAACAGTATTTAGCTCTTTTGCAATGGTATTGGTATGGTCAATAATTTGTTGCATTACCAAATCTCCAAGATTAAATGCTGGTAAGGTCGCATTTGAATCTCCCGAATGTACGCCGCAAGGTTCAATATGTTCCATGATACCAATGATATATACATTTCCATCAGCATCACAAATAGCATCAGCTTCTGCTTCGATAGCACCATCTAAATAATGATCTAAAAGCAACTTATTATTTGGAATCTTACGCAATAAGTCCACAACATGCTCTACCAAATCTTCCTTATTGATAACAATCTTCATCCCTTGACCTCCTAAAACATAAGACGGACGTACCAAGATAGGAAAATCTAATTCCTCTGCTAAAGCTAAAGCTTCATCTGCCGTTTCTGCAACACCAAATTGAGGAAATGGTATGTTATTTTTCTTTAATAAATTAGAGAAACTTCCTCTATCTTCAGCCAAATCCAAAGCTTCAAAGCTAGTCCCTAAAATTTTGATACCGTATTTTGTTAGTTTCTCAGCCAATTTAAGCGCAGTTTGACCCCCCAACTGAACAATAACACCTTCTGGTTTTTCATGACGAATAATGTCATAAATATGCTCCCAGAATACTGGCTCAAAATACAGCTTATCAGCAGTGTCAAAATCTGTAGAAACTGTTTCAGGATTACAATTTATCATAATAGTTTCATAACCACACTCCTTTGCTGCCAATACACCATGTACACAACAATAATCGAACTCAATACCTTGACCTATTCTGTTTGGACCAGATCCCAAAACAACTACTTTTTTACGGTCTGAAACCACACTTTCGTTTGCCGAAGCAACATTGCCATATTTATCTTGAATGGTATTTTCAAATGTAGAGTAATAATATGGGGTTTGTGCTTTAAACTCAGCAGCACAGGTATCTACCAATTTATAGACACGTTGAATATGCAATGCATCTCTTTTCTTATAGACCTCACTTTCCAAGCACCCTAGCATATGTGCAATCTGACGATCTCCATAGCCTTTTTGCTTCGCTTCTAATAGCAAATCTTTATCTAAGGTATCTATGGTATATGTCGAAATTTCTTTTTCCAAATGGTATAACTCCTCGTACTGTTTTAAGTACCACATATCAATCTTTGTGATATCATAAATCGTGCTCAAAGGAATTCCCATTTGAATCGCATCATAAATTACAAACACACGATCCCAAGAGGCATGCTTTAATTTATCCAAAATCTGATTGTAATCTTTATAACCTTTTCCATCAGCACCTAAACCATTTCGCTTAATTTCTAAAGACTGTGTGGCTTTATGCAAAGCTTCTTGAAATGAGCGACCAATTCCCATCACCTCTCCAACAGCTTTCATTTGAAGCCCTAATGTTCTATCGGACCCTTCAAACTTATCAAAATTCCAACGCGGTATTTTTACAATAACATAATCCAAGGTCGGCTCAAATAAAGCCGATGTAGATTTTGTAATTTGATTATCTAACTCATCTAAGGAATATCCAATAGCCAATTTTGTAGCTACTTTTGCAATAGGATATCCTGTAGCTTTAGATGCGAGCGCCGATGAACGGGATACACGTGGGTTAATTTCAATTGCAATTATTTCTTCTTGATCATCAGGGCTTACAGCAAATTGCACATTACAACCTCCTTCAAAATCTCCAATACTGCGCATCATTTTAATTGCCATATCACGCATTTTCTGAAATGTGCTATCCGATAAGGTCATTGCAGGTGCAACAGTAATAGAATCTCCAGTATGAATTCCCATTGGGTCCATATTTTCGATAGAACAAATAATTACTACGTTATCGTTTTTATCACGTAACAATTCCAACTCATACTCTTTCCATCCCATCATTGCCTTATCAATCATGACTTCATGGATTGGAGAAATTTCTAAGCCTCGGCGCAATAATTTATCAAAATCTTCTTCTTCGTAAACAATAGCTGCTCCAGCTCCTCCGAGTGTAAAAGACGAACGGATACATAATGGAAACCCAAACTCTTGAGCAATTTCTTTACCTTTTAAAAATGACGTTGCTGTAGCTTGAGGGGCCATTGGCACACCAATTTTTGTCATCAATTCTCTAAACTGCTCTCTATCTTCTGTAATATTTATTGCGTCAATATCAACTCCAATTAATTTCACATTAAAATCTTCCCAAATTCCTTTTTCTTCAGCTTCTATACATAAATTTAATGCTGTTTGTCCTCCCATTGTTGGCAACACGGCATCAATTTGTGGGTGCTCTTTTAATATCTTAATAATCGATTTTGTCGTTAACGGCAAAAGATAGACATGATCTGCCATAGAAGGGTCAGTCATGATAGTTGCTGGATTAGAATTAATCAGAATCGTTTCAATGCCATCCTCACGTAAGGAACGTAAAGATTGCGATCCTGAATAATCAAATTCACATGCTTGTCCAATAATAATTGGTCCAGATCCAATTATTAAAATAGAATTAAGGTCTTTTCTTTTAGGCATTATAGATAAATTGTTGTTTTAAAAAATCATGCAAAAATAAATAACTAAGAGATATAAAAAAAGGCGTTACCACAAGTAACACCTTTTATATATTAACAATTGTTAATCATTATTTTTTATGACGAAGTTCAGAAGATACAGATAATTTCTTTCTGCCCTTAGCTCTTCTACGTGCTAAGACTTTTCTACCATTAGCAGAAGCCATTCTTTCTCTAAAACCGTGTTTGTTTCTTCTTTTTCTCTTCGATGGTTGAAACGTTCTTTTACTCATTTTGTTATATCTTTAAAAATCGTCTTTCTTTAATTTCAAATTTATTAGTTTCGATTTTCCTCAAAACTGCGGGCAAATATACGAAGACCTTTTACTTTGACAAACCTAAATTTAAAAAAATATCAGTTTAATTACATCCACTTGCCGCTCGGTATTTCAATACACTTGAAAAAGCGACTGCTAAACGTATAAAACATTGCTCCAAAAGTACAGGTTTCGCATAAATATTTCAAATATTAACTGATGTTGAAAAAGATTTTTCAAAATAGCACAAAAACTTATAGGCTTATGAAGCTTTAGGCATTTACTTCTTTTTATTACCTTTGCACTCTTAATTTCAAAACTGAAAAATGTACAACAAAAATATTAAGCTTTTTATTACTGTTCTTCTTTTAGGATATGCTGTATATCAATTTGTGGAAGGATATATTGGTAATGGAATCATGTTCATCCTATTAGCCGCTATTTTCATCTTTTTATATTTTAAAAATGAATATATTCTTTTAGCATTTTTAAAACTCAGAAAGCAAGATTTTGATGGTGCTAATAAATGGCTAGATAAAATTAAAAATCCTGCTATTGCTTTAACGACAAAACAACAAGGCTATTTTAATTACCTCAAAGGGATTATGGTTTCTCAAACCAATATGAATGAAGCTGAAAAATATTTTAAAACAGCAGTAAACTTAGGACTATCCATGGATCACGATTTGGCCATGGCTAAATTAAACCTTGCTGGTATTGCATTTAGCAAAAGACGCAAACAAGACGCTCAAAAGCTATTGGCTGAAGCTGAAAAACTAGACAAGAGAAACATGCTAGGAGATCAAATAAAAATGATGAAACAGCAAATGAAAAAAGCGGCCATTCCAAAACAACATTATGGTCAACCTACTTCCGCTAGACAAGGTAGAAGAAGTAGGCGATAATGAGCAATTAAGATGCATTGTTTTGTTCTTCTTCTAATGCCCTTTGTTTTCTTACCTCTATAAAACTTCTTATAAAAGTAATTAGAGCTATTGCAGTAGATAATAACATGATAACTACGCGTATTACAGCTACAGTATTATTTCTATCTAAAGCGCCCATAAGTGCTTTTATAAGTCCTAAAAAAACAACAAGTGTAAGAACTACAGCAATATGAGCAGGGATTTTAGCCTCTTTCTTAACACCTGGACTAATGAGTAACAAAACAACACCCACAAATACAGGAATTAATGATGTAACAGAAGGTGATTCTGAGCTAAAATAAGCCCATAATCCTAAACTGATTAAAATAATAGCGTTGATAAAACTGGCTACAAAAGGTTTCATAATTTTAAATTTAAGTTAGTGTTTGAATTTATGCTCGTTCATAAAATAAATCATAATTCATACCACAAAGCGCCCTTAATAGGCTACCTTTCTATTTTGCAATAATAGTGTAGCAAAAATTAATACTTTGGTTTTATAAATAAACATTTTGTTTTTATGGTTCCAAAAATAATTCATTTTTTATAAACATACCCACCCAAAACTAGAGCAGCTATTGCTGGTAAAGAAAGTTTTAACATGACCTTAAATAAATCGTCATTAAGTATCTGTTTTTTTTTGAGATTTTTTCACCTTCATACCCTGTTATCAATTATATATTTTGTCGTTTTTTTGTAATAAAAATGTTTTTTCAAATTTAACTATTTAGAATTTTTCTAAATAGTTAAATTTGAAAAAAACTAACAATGAATACGACGACAGATTATTTTAATATAGAATCCTATTTAACCGAAGAGCAAATTCTCATTAAACAATCTACAAGATCTTGGGTTAATAAATACATCAAACCACATATAGAATCTTATTACCAAAACGGTACCGTACCAGAAAATTGGTCTAACGAACTGGCAAGTATAGGCGCTTATGGTCTCATCATACCTATGGAGTACGGAGGTACGGAAGCTGATTATATAGCGTACGGACTTATGATGCAAGAGCTAGAACGAGGCGATACTACCGTTAGAGTAATGAGCTCCATACAAACCTCCTTAGTCATGTATGCTATATGGAAATATGGTAATGACTTACAAAAAGAGAAGTATCTGCCAAAGCTTGCTACGGGCGAATACACAAGTGCATTTGGGCTAACAGAACCCAATCACGGCTCTAACCCAGCTGCCATGCATAGCTATTTTAAACCCGACAAAAACGATAAAGATCACATTATACTTAACGGTAGTAAACTATGGATTGGAAATGCATCTCATGCCGATATCGCTATAGTTTGGGCAAAAAACGACATGGGAAAAATCCAAGGTATCATTATTGAAACGGCAAATACCGATAATTTCACAAATGCAAAAATAGATGCAAAATGGTCTTTCAGGACATCCAATACTGGAGAACTTATATTTTCGGATTCTAAAATTAAAAAAGAACAAATTTTAGCCAAAAGCACCTCTTTACCTGATGCTTATGAATGCTTAAACATTGGACGATATGCCGTAGCTTGGGGAAGTATAGGTATTGCAATAGATTGCTATGAATGTGCCTTAAAATATGCCGTCCAGCGCGAACAATTTGGAAATCCTATTGCCCGCTATCAATTAATACAAAAAAAACTCGCCGAAATGATTACAGAAATCACTAAAGCGCAATTGCTCTGCCATCAATTAGGGAAACTCATGGACAAAGGTGAAGCCAATTACAAACAAATATCCATGGCAAAGCGAAATAATGTTGATATGGCGCACAAGATAGCTAAAGATGCTAGACAAATTCTAGGTGGCATGGGCATTACCAGTGATTATCCGGTTATGCGTCATATACTTAACCTTGAAACCTTAATAACCTATCAAGGCACGCATGAGATGCATCTCTTAATTACAGGAAAAGATATTACAGGTATTAGTGCATTTCACTAGAGAAGTACATGACCAGAATCACGGTTTTGAGTAATGGCCTTCTACTGGAATTTCTATATGATATAATCGTCTAGATTTATTATTCAAGTGCGCTTCTCGCAACCAAGGGTTATGTAGCTTTAAAATCTTGTAATTAATCTCAAAGGATTCTGAAAATTTCACAAAATCCGTTACTGCTGTGTCTACTTTAACCTTATAAGTAGGCACGGCTTGATACAAGTCTTTATACCTAAAATTAAAACCATATTTATCTGGATGATTCAAAATTTCTTTCAAGGCAACAATTCTAAAAATATAGCGTCCTGTTTCTTCACCTAGAAGTAAATCATAATAATTATTTACCCCTTGAGATTTAAGACGTTTTGAAACGCCTCCAACTCCTGCATTGTAAGCTGCAGCAGCAAGTGTCCAACTTCCAAAGCGCTCTTTAGCCTTTAATAAATACTTACAAGCGACCTCGGTTGATTTTTCTAAATTATAACGTTCATCTACATTAGAATTAATTTCTAATCCATTTTCTCGTCCTGTAACCTTCATAATTTGCCAAAACCCTTTAGCTCCGGCAGGAGAGGTTACATTTTGTAAGCCACTCTCAATTACTGCTAAGTATTTAAAATCTAATGGGACTCCATGCTTTTTTAAAATAGGCTCTATAATTGGAAAATATTTATTAGCGCGTTTAAACATTAGCAAACCATTAGATTGCCAATAGGTATTAACCAACAACTCTCTATCCATACGTTCCAAAATGTCTGGATTATCAATAGGTACATCTTCCCCTGCAAAATTTAATCCCTCCGGAACATTAAGTGCATACACATTGTAGTCGTTTGCTACTTTTGTTTGTAAATATTCATCACTTGGCGCATCTTGAACAGCATAAATAGATACTGTTGCAATACTAATTAATCCTACGCCTGCTAGCACATTTTTTATCATCTTCATTTTTACAACTTTTAAGGATCTTCGAAAATATAAAAAAAACGAAACCCATACAATTTTATTCCAATATCAGTTTTGGTAAATAAATATTAAACCATTTATACTTATTAATAATCATTACATGTGTTCCTCCTTTAATCGTAATACAGTCTTTTATATGCTTTATAGGAAATACCGCGTCGCCATCACCATGAATATGAACTACATTAGCTCCTGTTTGATTTCTATCCCAACAAACCACTTGCTTAATCGCCCAATCCAAATAACGTTTATCATTTATCGAGAGGTATTTTTTATATAATTCAACTCGTCTATTTACTGATTTACCTAAGGAAAATCTGGCCAAAACATCTATGCTTTTTGCAAGATGCGTTGGCGCTAATTTGTAAGCCTTAGTATATCTTGCAAACTTTATCCTGTGAGGCAATTCATGTCTATTCTTGACACTGGAGATAATAATAAGTTTTCTAAGGTTTAAAAAGGCGCTCATTTCCTGAACCAAAATACCACCAAATGAAACGCCAATTAGCACACTATTGTCATGGATAACATGGTTTGCCATACGTTCGGCATATTCTACCAAAGACTCATTATTTAAAGGGATAACGCACTCTAACCAATACACTTTAAATTGTGCTTTTGGCAGGTTTATATATTCAAATATAGTTGGGTTTGCAGCCATCCCTGGCATAAGATATACGGGTATAATTTTTTCGCTCATTATGTACTTATGCTATATTCAATGTTAATTCTCTGTTAAGTTTGTATTTTTTTATGTAAATTTGAAACAAATCTATACAAAATAGATTTTTCTCCATTGAAAAATTAACTAATTATGATTGATGAAGTTACATTAATTGACAATACATTTTTACGTCAATTTGAATTAAAAGTAGAGAATCAACTTGCAAAGATTGAATATTCGCTACAAGATCGCAAAATCTTCCTAACCAAATTGGTTGTTCCAGAAACTGTTCAGGATGAAAATTTCACTGAAGATTTCTTAAAAATGGTAATGACCAACATCCAAGAACGAAACATTAGTGTTGTACCAACAAGCCCTCCAATTGCTAAGTTTATAAGAAAAAACAGACGCTATAAAGCAATGTTACCTGTTGGTGTGCGTATTTAGATGTAATGTATATAAAAGTTGGATTTCATAACTTCAACTTTCTTGTTTTTACCGGTATGCATTGTAATGCTATTTATAGCTATGCTCTATAGTGCCATATTCTAGTATATGCAAGCCGAACTTAAAATCATAAAAGTTCGTGATGAGTTATTGTATTTTATTTTTTTCAAACCTTCTATTATCACCTATTTCAGATAGGGTTTCCAATTTCATAAACATATCTCATCAAAAGCACAATGACATGAATATTTGACATCGTGTCTTATTTACTGAAAATCAAACCGCACCAAACCATCGTCATCAATTTTGGTCAATTTCACTGGATGTAATGTATTTACCAACTCTGGATTCCATGGCGTTTTAACTTTTACATAATTTTCAGTAAAACCATGTATATACCCTTCTTTATTTTCGCCTTCAAACAGTACTGTTCTATGACTTGCTAATTGTTGCTCATAAAAAGCACGGCGTTTTTTAACCGATAATCCACGTAGCATTTTACTGCGTTTGGATCTCACATTTTTGGGCACTACTCCTTTCATGAGAGCAGCCTTAGTATTTTCTCGCTCAGAATAAGTAAACACATGCAGGTAGGAAATATCCATTTCTGCTAAGAAATTATAAGTCTCTAAAAACAATTCATCAGTTTCTCCTGGAAAACCTACAATGACATCGACACCTATACATGCATGAGGCATAACTTCTCTAATTTTTGCAACCCTATCCATATATAACTCTCTCATATAACGACGTCGCATCAATTTTAACAAGGCATTACTTCCACTTTGCAATGGTATATGAAAATGAGGCACAAATGCCTTACTTTCAGAAACAAACTCTATAGTTTCATTTTTTAAAAGATTAGGTTCAATAGATGAAATGCGTAAACGCTCTATACCCTCAACTTCATCAAGCGCCTGAACCAATTCGTAAAAGGTATGCTTATGCCTTTTATTTCCAAACTCTCCTTTTCCATAGTCGCCAATATTTACACCTGTTAAAACAATCTCTTTGATGTCTTTTTCTGAAATTTCTTTAGCATTTTTAAGCACATTTTCTAAGGTATCACTTCTAGAAATTCCACGTGCTAATGGAATAGTACAATAGGTACATTTATAATCACAACCATCCTGTACTTTCAAAAATGCTCTTGTACGATCTCCGATAGAATAACTCCCTACATAAAAATCAGCATCTTCAATTTCGCAAGAATGTATCTCACCAAAATCATTCTTGGTTAGATCGTTTAAATAATCGGTGATTTTAAATTTTTCGGTAGCCCCAAGAACCAAATCAACACCATTAACATCGGCCAAGGCTTCTGGTTTTAATTGAGCATAGCACCCTATGGCCGCAACAAAGGCTTCAGGATTGGCTTTTTGTGCTTGCTTTACAATTGTTTTAAAGCGCTTATCTGCATTTTCGGTAACAGAACAGGTATTGATAACATAGATATCTGCATTCTCTGCAAAATCGACACGATCAAATCCTTCCGACTCAAAACTCCTTGCAATTGTGGAAGTCTCAGAAAAATTGAGCTTACATCCCAAAGTATAAAATGCGACTTTTTTTTTCATAAACATTTATCCGTCTGAATTGAATTCAGAAACGTTAAAAAATATATCTTTATAGAATTCTAAAACTCTTGTCTCGACAAGAATTAAGCGTACAAATTTACAACTTAAAACTCAGATGATAAAACCCTTTTTTTTGTTCAACAAAATCAGCATTACATCTCTATACCTTGGTGGTATTATGGTCCTAATATTCTCATGTTCACCAAAGAAAAACCAAAATAGAGATCATCTAGTGTTTAGATTTAATCAGCATAAAAACATTGGCTCCTTAGACCCTGCGTTTGCAAAAGACCTTGCAGATATTTGGGCAACCAATCAATTGTTTAATGGTCTAGTTCAAATGGACGACGCCTTAAACGTTACACCAGCCATTGCAAATACTTGGGACATTTCTGAAGATGCCATGACCTATACCTTTCACCTAAACACCCAAGTAAAATTTCACAAACATGCTTTATTTGGAAAAGAGGCTACAAGGACTGTAAAAGCAAGAGATTTTGTATATAGTTTTAATAGGCTTCTAGATAAAAAACTTGCGTCTCCAGGAAGTTGGGTACTGCATAAAGTCGATAATTTTAAAGCAATTAATGACAGTACTTTTCAAATTCAACTGAAACAACCTTTCCCTGCATTTTTGAGTTTATTAAGCATGAAATATTGCTCTGTTGTTCCTCAAGAAATTGTCAAACATTATGGCGAAGCATTCAGATCTCATCCTATAGGTACTGGTCCTTTTAAATTTAAACTTTGGGAAGAAAATATAAAATTAGTGTTCAGAAAAAATGAAAACTACTTTGAAAGAGATACTTCTGGCATACCATTGCCTTACCTAGAAGCTGTAGCCATCACGTTCTTACCTGATAAACAAAGTGAATTTTCACAATTTATTCAAGGTAATTTAGACTTTTTAAATTCTTTAGACGTCTCATACAAAGATGAATTATTAACTGCCGATGGACGACTTAGAACCAAGTACAAGGATGCTATAAATATGATTAGAGGCCCTTACCTTAATACCGAATATTTAGCGTTCTATATGGAGTCTGAACATCCAGAAATTCAATCAAAATTATTACGAAAAGCAGTTAATTATGGCTTTGATAGAGTTAAAATGATGACCTATCTGAGAAATGGTATTGGGATTCCAGCCCATGGAGGATTTATCCCCAAAGGACTACCGGGGTATGACGATACTATTGGGTTTGACTATAACCCTGAAAAAGCAAAAGCGTTTATTAAACAATATAAACAAGAGACCGGAATTTTAAATCCTAGTATTACACTATCTACAACAAATAACTATCTAAGTTTGTGCGAATACATACAACGTGAGCTTCAAAAAACAGGATTAGACATTCGTATCAATGTCATTCCTGCTTCTGCGTTAAAAGCAGCCAAAGCGAATGGTAAACTCGATTTCTTTAGAGCAAGTTGGATTGCAGATTATCCAGACGCAGAAAATTATTTATCCTTGTTTTATAGCAAAAATTTCGCTCCTAAAGGTCCAAATTACACGCATTTTTCTGAGCCATTATTTGATACGCTATACGAACAAGCCTTTACAGAAACTGAGATAAAAAAACGTGAAGCCTTATATGCTCAAATGGATGCGCTAATTATGAAAAACACTCCAATTGTACCCCTGTTTTATGACGAAGTTGTACGTTTTTCTCAAAAAAATATTAGTGGATTAGGTCTCAATCCTACAAACCTTTTAGAACTTAAATATGTAAAAAAACAATAGTATTACAAGTAATATTATTAATCTTGTGTCCCTATTTGATCAATTTTATCCTGAGGTAACACCACTTCTTTTTTCCATTTTTTTTCTAAAAACTTATAGAATATATAGTCTGCAAGTATTCCAATAGGAATACTTAACAAATTAACGCCCCGCGCATTATCCCAGTTAATATTAAGATCAAACAATAGATCTATAAGTCCTAAAACAATGGCAAATATGAAACCAGCTACATAAAACATCACAATTCCTAAAATTGCAAACACCCATGTTCTCTTGCCGTAATCTTGAGCTAATTGGTAAAAGTATTTACCAATTACCAATATTAAAACGAATCCTGACATAACCCTAATGTATTAGTCTCTTCTAAAAGGTTTTGTAACTTCAAAAACATGCTGCATAATAGCAGCATCCTTATCTGTAAATGTTTCATTACGTCTCTTCATAACAACTTTAGCAACTTCAAAAGCCTTTTTTGTAAGGTAGGTTGTAAATCCATTACTTCCACCCCAACTAAAGCTAGGCACAAAATTCCGTGGAAATCCACTACCGAAGATATTAACGCTTACACCAACTACAGTACCAGTATTAAACATGGTATTGATACCGCATTTACTATGATCTCCCATCATCAAGCCACAGAATTGCAATCCTGTACGTGCAAACCCTTCGGTGTTATAATTCCAAAGTCGTACTTCGGCATAGTTGTTTTTTAAATTAGAATTATTAGAATCTGCTCCAATATTGCACCATTCTCCAATTACCGAATTTCCTAAGAAACCATCATGCCCTTTGTTAGAATATCCAAAAATCACCGTATTATTAATTTCTCCTCCAACCTTACTATACGGCCCTACAGTTGTTGGACCATAGATTTTAGACGCTAATTTTACTGTTGCATTTTCGCATAAAGCAAATGGACCACGAATAACTGAGTTTTCCATAACCTCTGCGTTTTTTCCAATATAAATTGGTCCATTTGAGGCATTTAATGTCACAAACTCTAAACTTGCACCTTCTTCAATAAAAATATGTGCTGCACCAATAACATTGACACTTTTAGGAATAACTTGTGAAGTTCTATCTTTTGTTAACAGCTCAAAATCTTCCTGTATAGCCTTACCATTCTTTGAAAAAATATCCCACGTATTCTCGATAGTTAAGACGTCTTCTTGAAACTCTAAAGATTGATACGCCTCAAAATTAATCTCTTCTTGAGTGTCTTTAGTATAAAAAGCGATTACATCTTCGCCTTTAAAAAGCGCCTGACCTTCTTTTAAATTTTTTATCATTTCCACTAATTCTCTATTGGGCAAATAGGACGCATTAATCATCACGTTCTCTTCAAACTCCACCATCGGAAATTTTTCAGACAAATAATCTTCGGTTATAGAGGTTGTAGTGTATCCAAGATATTTTTCCCATTTTTCTCTAATGGTTAAAATTCCAACTCTAATATCGGCAACTGGCCTTGTATAAGTAAATGGTAATAAATTATTACGATTTGGACCATCAAAAAGGATATAGTTCATAAGCTTACTTTTGGTAAAAATAAAAAAGCCTTTCAATAGGTGAAAGGCTTTTTTAATAATATTTTTTTTACTAAATTATTTTTTGAATTTAGCGTATTTGCTTTTAAACTTATCGATACGTCCTGCAGTATCTACTAATTTAGACTTACCAGTATAATAAGGATGAGATGTTCTAGAAATCTCCATCTTTACTAATGGATACTCAACACCATCAACATCAATTGTTTCATTTGTATCTGCTGTAGACTTAGTTAAAAACACATCATTATTTGACATATCTTTAAACGCTACTAATCTATAATTTTCTGGATGTATACCTTTTTTCATCGCTTGGACTTTAATATCGTTACTTTTTTCGAGCAGCAAATTTAAATAATTTTAATTAAAGTACAACTCTTTTGTTTAATTTTTATTTTTTCTCATAAAGCGTAACGTTTTAGTATCTTTGTCTACTAACAAAAATATATTAACCAATATTAAAAACATACAATGGAACAATCAATTAAGCCTAATGCTGTAAATTATGGCCTTTATTTAGGAGGAGCAATGGTATTATTTACCATCATTGCTTATGCTGTTCAAATAGAATTATTAGCAAATTTATGGTATGGTCTTTCTATACTGCTTGTTGTTGTAGTCTTTGGCGTCATCTCCGCAGCAAAATCAAAACAAATTTTGGGAGGTTTTATTAGCTTTAAAAATAGCTTTACCAGTTATTTTATCACAGTTCTTATTGGTCTTTTAATAAGCCTAGTCGTTTCTTATCTATTGTTCAATTTCATTGACCCTGAAGCTGCTGAAACACTAAAGAACGTAACCATTGAAAATCAGGTTAAAATGATGAAAGGTTTTAATACACCCAATGATATAATTGCCGAAACAGTTGAAGTTATGGAACAACAAGACAACTATTCTTTTATAAATATCTTAAAAGGATTGGCTGGATACATCGTAATGTATAGTATCATAGGACTAATTGTTGCTGCAGTAATGAAAAAAAATACCCCAGACGCGCAATAATTTTTTACTTTTGGATGCTTAAAAGTAAATTTACATGAACATATCAGTAGTTATACCACTTCTTAATGAATACGAATCATTAAATGAGTTACATGATTGGATTGTATCTGTGATGCAATCCAATCATTTTTCTTATGAAATCATTTTTATTGATGATGGTAGTACTGATGACTCTTGGAAACAAATAGAAACACTTTCTTATAAAAACGAACATGTTAAAGGCATTTTGTTCCTTCGTAATTATGGCAAATCTCAAGCCTTACATGCTGGATTTGCTAAAGCTGAAGGCAATGTTATCATTACAATGGATGCCGACTTGCAAGACAACCCCGAAGAGATCCCAGAGTTATATCATATGATTACCAATGAGCAATATGACTTGGTTTCTGGATGGAAAAAAAAACGCTATGACTCTGTTGTTGCTAAAAATCTACCATCAAAATTATTCAATTGGGCTGCAAGAAGAACTTCTGGAGTAAAACTTAATGATTTTAATTGCGGCTTAAAAGCCTATAAAAAAGATGTTGTAAAATCTATTGACGTCCACGGGGAAATGCATCGCTATATTCCTGTATTAGCTAAAAACGAAGGTTTTTCAAACATTGGTGAAAAAGTGGTCTTGCATCAAGCGCGTAAGTATGGTAAAACCAAATTTGGCATGGAACGTTTTATCAATGGCTTTTTGGACTTAATTACCATTTGGTTCATTTCGAAATTTGGAAAACAACCTATGCATTTTTTTGGTGCTTTAGGCGCTTTTATGTTTTGTATTGGCTTTTCTTTTGCACTTTACCTCGGCATTGATAAACTTTTTATTCACAAAGCCGGACGGTTAATTACTGAGCGCCCCGAATTTTATATTGCCTTAAGTACCATGATTATTGGTACACAGTTTTTTGTAGCTGGTTTTATTGGAGAGATGATTTCTAGAACTCAAAAAAACATTTCCAGATACAAAATTAAGACTCAAATCTAAAATAGCTACAAATTAAATGCTTCGTTTATAGAATTCACTAATTTTGTAAACTCTAAAACCCAATTGAAAATGATAGACATTGAAACAAATGTGCTAAATAAAGCGAAGACTTGGTTAACTGATACCTTTGATATAGATACTCAAAATACAATAAAAAACCTCATAAGTAACAATCCAGAAGAACTAAAAGAAAGTTTTTATAAAAATCTTGAATTTGGCACGGGTGGTATGCGCGGTATTATGGGAGCTGGAACCAACAGAATAAATAAATATACTCTTGGTAAAAACACACAAGGCTTAAGCAATTATTTGCACCAATCTTTTACTGGAGAATCTATAAAAGTTGCGATTGCTTATGACTGTAGGCATAATAGTCAATATTTTGCAAAAATTGTAGCCAATGTATTTACTGCTAATGATATTGAAGTCTTTTTGTTTGAAGATTTAAGACCAACTCCTGAGTTATCATTTGCTCTAAAGCATCTCAATTGTCATTGCGGTATCGTATTAACTGCATCCCATAATCCCCCAGAATATAATGGTTACAAAGTGTATTGGCAAGATGGCGGACAATTAGTACCACCTTATGATGCAGAGATTATTTCTGAAATTAATGGTCTTGAGTATGCACATATTAAGTTTGAAGCCAATGAAGATTTAATCACCTATATTGGAAAAGATGTTGATGATGCGTTTATCAACGCATCTGTAGAAAAAGGTAGTTTAAACTTATCTAATGAAGACAGAGACCAATTAAATATTGTATTCACTTCATTACATGGCACGTCAATCACAACCATTCCTGAAACTTTAAAACGTGCTGGATATAAAAATATCCACATCGTAGAAGAACAAGCAGAACCAAATGGTGATTTTCCAACGGTTGCTTCTCCAAATCCTGAAGAACCTGCAGCACTTAAAATGGCTTTAGAATTAGCTGATAAAGTTAATGCTGATGTTGTTATAGGAACAGATCCTGATAGCGATAGACTTGGTGTGGCTGTTAGAAATACAAAAGGAGAAATGGTATTATTAAATGGAAATCAAACCATGGTAATGATGACCAATTTCTTATTAAAACTTTGGAAAGAACTAGGCAAAATTAAAGGTAAAGAATTTATTGGCTCTACAATAGTTTCTACGCCAATGATGGCGGTTTTAGCTAAAGCATACAATGTCAATTACAAAGAAGGTTTAACAGGTTTCAAATGGATTGCCAAAATGATCAAAGACTTTCCAGAACTTGACTTTATTGGTGGTGGTGAAGAAAGTTTTGGATTTATGGTTGGTGATTTCGTACGCGATAAAGACGCTGTTACTTCTACTCTTTTAGCTTGTGAAATTGCAACTTATGCTAAGCTAAACAGCAGTTCATTTTATGAAGAACTAATGCAATTATATACCGAACATGGATTATACAAAGAACGTTTGGTATCTATAACGAAAAAAGGTATCGAAGGTGCTGAAGACATCAAACAAATGATGATTGACGCACGTGAAAATCCTTTATCTGAAATTGCAGGAGAAAAAATCGTTTTATTAGAAGACTATCAAAATTCTGAAGCTACAAACCTCATCACTAGAGAAACATCTACAATGGATATTCCAAAATCCAATGTATTAATTTATTACACCGAAAACGGTAGTAAAGTAGCTTTAAGACCAAGTGGTACTGAACCTAAGATAAAGTTTTATATTAGTGTAAATACCGATTTGGACAATGTGGCAGACTTTGACACTACGGAACAAAAATTGGACACTAGGATTGATACGATTTTAAACGCTATGAATCTTTAAATTATATGAATTACATAAAAAAATTATCGCATTTTATTCTTCCATATAAACGTTATGGTATACTAAATATCATTTGTAATATTTTTTATGCGCTCTTTGGTACGCTTGCAATGCTTTCTTTAATGCCAATGATTAATGTACTCTTTGGTGAAAGTGAAAAAGTATGTATAAAACCAGTTTATGAAACTTCAGAAAGCCTTAAAGCTTATCTAGAAGACAGTCTAAATTATTTTATTACATCAACTACTGAAAACGAAGGCTCTCAACAGGCTTTACTCTACATGATAGCGATGATAATAACTTTGTTTTTATTAAAAAACATATTCAATTATCTCGCATTATTTTTTATTACTTATTTAAGAAATGGTGTTTTAAAAGACATGAGAGATGTGGTTTATGACAAAGTTTTAAACCTGCCTATTTCTTATTATTCTGAGAAACGCAAAGGAGACATCATAGCTAGAATTTCTGCTGATGTTAATGAAGTCAAAAACTCTATGTTAGCCATTTTAGAGTTAATCGTAAAGGAACCTTTAACTATTTTCTTTGCAATTGTAGCAATGTTTACAATCTCTATTAAGTTAACTATTTTCGTTTTCTTATTTATTCCAATCTCTGGGTTTATTATCTCTAAAATTGGTAAAAGCTTAAAACGCAAATCCGATCGTGTACAAAAAGAACAAGGTGTATTTTTATCTACCCTAGAGGAAACACTTTCAGGGCTAAAAGCGATCAAAGTGTTTAATGGTCAAGATAGATTTAATAAAAATTTTAAATCTTCAACACAACGTTTCTATGAGTTTTCAAACACTTTAATGAATCGTCAAAACCTAGCCTCACCAACTAGCGAATTTCTTGGAATAGTCACCATTGCTGTTCTGCTATGGTACGGAGGGTCTATGGTGCTTATTGACAAAACACTTTCTGGTGGTGCTTTTATTACATATATGGCCTTAGCTTATCAAATACTGACTCCTGCAAAAGCCATAAGTAAAGCCAGTTACAAAGTGAAATCTGGTAATGCTGCTGCTGATCGTATTTTAGAAATTATTGAAACCAAATCACCTCTTGAAGATATAACTAACGCTATTTCAAAGGAAAATTTTGATAAAGTTATAAAACTTGAAAACGTATCTTTTAAATATGATGAAGATTATGTTTTAAAGAACTTCTATATGACGGTCCCTAAAGGAAAAACAGTAGCGCTTGTTGGACAATCGGGAAGCGGAAAAAGTACAATTGCCAATTTGGTAGCTCGTTTTTATGACACCAATGAAGGTGCTGTTACTATAGATGGAGAAGATATTAGAACCTTCACTAAACACTCTTTGCGAAACCTAATAGGTTTGGTGAGTCAAGATTCTATTTTATTTAACAACTCTATAAAAAACAACCTCCAATTAGGTAAAGAAGACGCTACTGATGACGAGATTATTGAAGCTCTAAAAATAGCTAACGCTTGGGAATTTGTTAAAGATTTACCTGAAGGTATTGACACCAACGTTGGAGATTCAGGTAATAAATTATCTGGTGGACAAAAACAACGTATAAGTATCGCTAGAGCAGTGCTTAAAAATCCTCCAATAATGATTCTTGATGAAGCAACCTCAGCCTTAGATACAGAAAGTGAACGTTTGGTACAAGTGGCTTTAGAAAATATGATGAAAAATAGAACGTCTATTGTAATTGCTCACCGATTATCTACCATTCAAAATGCCGATGAGATTATTGTGATGCAAAAAGGCGAAATTGTAGAACAAGGTAAACACCAAGAACTATTAGATAAAAAAGGTGTGTATAGTAATCTTGTAACAATGCAATCGTTTCAGTAACAAAAATACAAAACTTAAAAATTCTTATAAACCAAATCTTGGCAAAGCATTGTATTGGGTTATCCCATTCGTTATATTGTTCATAAGTCAATAAAAAAGAAAAGGATGTATTTGGGCACATCCTTTTCTTCGAATACTAATTACCAATATATAAGAATATTAGCAAAATTAAAGTAGGCTATTTGAGATAAAAATAAGTTAAAACAACGAATTACGCAAGAAAAAATCGCTTTTTATCTTTTTTTAATGCATTTTATCGACAAAAAATCAAGCAAACGTCTAATTATCAGAAACATATAGTCTAAACCAAAAAAACAGGTGTTTTTATTAAACTTTTTATAAATTGTGATGTCAAAATATAAATATACTTCGTGAACACTGAACAAGAGTTTTTAAACCGTTTAAAATCCCCAAATCATAAGGAAAAAGCATTTAGAGAGTTAATTACTCTTTATAAAGAAAGACTGTATTGGCATATTAGAAAAATTGTGATATCTCATAATGACACTGATGATGTTTTACAAAACACATTCATCAAAATTTTTGGAAGTATCGACAATTTTAAAGGCGAAAGTAAGTTGTATTCTTGGATGTATCGCATCGCAACAAACGAGTCTATAACATTCATTAATAAAAATGCAAAACGTCAGCAGATAAGCAATGAAGAATTACAGCAACACACGCTAAACAATTTACAATCGGACATGTACTTTGACGGCGATGAGATCCAATTAAAACTTCAAAAAGCCATCGCCACCTTACCTCAAAAACAACAACTTGTATTTAACATGAAATACTTTGACGATTTAAAATACAAAGAAATTTCAGAGATATTAGAAACCTCAGAAGGTGCACTTAAAGCATCATATCATATCGCAGTAAAAAAAATTGAAGCCTATTTAAAAGCCAATTAAACCTTTTCACATTTAAATAGTCTAAAGTGTATAATGAGCAAAGATTTAAAGCATATTAAAACGTCTGGATTTAAAGTTCCTGAAGATTATTTTGAAGCTTTAGAAGACCATATTATAGCTAATAGTTCTTTGGACACTAGAATCTCAGAAGCTAAAACACTTGGCTTCAGAGTACCCAAAGATTATTTTGAAACCCTAGAAGACAGCATTTTTAGCAAATTAGAAACTTGTGAAGAAACAAAAGTATTACCACTATTTAAAAAACGTAATATTTTATCCTTCTCTAGTATTGCAGCTGCATTTCTTATAATGTTAGCTTTTTTTGTAAATAGCGATTATGAAGAATTTGATTATTTCCTTGCTGAGAACTATATTATTGATAAAGATGTTGACGTATATGAACTAGCAGCACTGCTAACGGACGAAGAATTGAATAACATACAGACAACAGTAAGAAACAGCACTTATACCGAAGATGACATGGAAAGCTATTTATTAGACCATATAAATTTAGAAGACCTTATAGAATAATACATTGTTATATCATGAAAAAATTAATTACGCCTATATTCTTAGTATTGATATGCTTACAAGCTTTCGCTCAAAAGGACGAAAACATGAGAGAGCGTCTAAGAGCGCAAGAAATTGCTTTTATTACCGAGCAATTAGATTTAACGACTGAAGAAGCGCAAAAATTTTGGCCCATATACAATGCCCATGAGAAAGAAATGAAAATACTTCGCATAAATTCAATAGAAAAGTATAAACGTCTAAATATTGAAGCGCTTCAGGAAGATAAAGCTAAAGAAATTCTAAAAGAAATGATAGCTTTTGAAAATGAAGAACATCGTTTAAAAACAGCACTCATTCATGACCTATCTAATACTATTCCTGCAAAAAAGATCATTTTACTCAAAAAAGCAAAAATGGAGTTTAAGAAGACTGTACTAAACGAAATGCGAAAACGACGTAAAAATTTCAAAAACAAAAAACCTTAAAAAAAAGAAGCCAATGGCTTCTTTTTTTATTCTCTAAACGTCAACTTGCTAATGCGTCCTTTTCCAGCTGCATAAGCTAAACTATCATTTACAAATCTAAGAGTATAATAAGATTCATCGCTTAAGTGCTTCCAGTTTAATCCTCCATCACTACTATAATCAATCCCCTTAAAACCAACAACTACCAATTCATTCCCATCACCATGTGGCACATACTGCACACAGCTTCTATATCCTGGTGCTTGGTCTGCTCCAACAATTTCCCATGTTTTTCCACCATCTATAGTCCTAATCTTATTCGCCGTATTTTCATCTGGTTTAGTATAATCACCTCCAATCGCAAAACCATGTAATGCATCATAAAAATCAATACTATATATACCTGTAGTTGCCTTACCTTGTACAATTGGTGTATCAAAAACTTCCCAGGTATAACCTTTATCTGAGGAATATAAAATTCTACTCGACTTCCCTCCTGTTGCAACCCAAGTATGCTCACCAACAATAGCAATATTAGTATCGCTTGCCGCAAAAGCCGCTTCACTTTCATTTGTTTTTGGCAATGTATCACAAGATAATTTACTCCAAGTATTTCCGCCGTCCCTTGTGATAATAATACTCATGCATCCATCAGTCGGATCTCCAATAGCAATCCCCTCTTTAGCATTCCAAAAATCCATGGCATCATAAAACACCTTATCATGAGTTTCAAAATAAACCAAGGAACCATTACAAAATAGTTTTGCAGGGTTGCCTATAGAAAGTGTAAAGTTCTTATCGTCTTGAAATGCCAATGATCTAAAATTATTATTTCGTAAAGAATCTGATGTAAATTTCCAGTAGTCTTCTTTTTTTAAAACCCCCTGAAACCCAATATCACTATAAACATCGCCTTTAGCTGTAGCTGCGACGACCCTATTCTCATTAACTTCCAAAGCTCTAACACTTAAAATCGAATCTGTAATTAAATGTTTAATTTCTAATTTTGAAATAGCGTTCAACCTCTCCTCTTTAGCTTTATAAGGTTTACATGACGCTAACAAGATTATACCCAAAAAGCACATACCTTTTTTCATCCGTTTTTTTGCTAAAAATAAAAAAAGCTTCAGTATGACAGCACTGAAGCTTTTATTTTATCTAAATTAATATTAATCACTGTCTTTTATCCGATAAATTAAAACTCCAAAAAATGTTGATAATACCAACCACAAGGACACATATTTAACATCTGAATCATTAGCTGTATTATACCTGTAATGTATTTGTTTTTCGTTTAAACTAACATTCTTATAAATATCATGAGACCTCACATTAACAAAATTCATAATGCGCTTAAATATAGTTGTAAAGCTTGTAATTGTTAAGGCCAAAGCGTTTTCTTATAACGGCGTTTTAACTCTAAATTTAAACCATGCATAATGCTCGTAGAAATCATAAGATATCTGCTCATATTGAAACGCATCCTCTTCTGTTTTAAATTGAATGGTAGTATTAAAATAAGTCTCAAAATCTTTTATATAATCTTTCATTTTGATCTTTTAATTCAGGATGTAAATACTTTACTAAAGCCACTAAGTTCATGGGTATCAAATGAACTTAAAGAACTGAAGAGTCGGCATTAAACTCAAAAATCATAATTTACCTCATTAGCATTATGCGCAAGGAGAAGCATTGGAAAAATCCAAAAAAACACCAAGTCATATAAATTTCATTTTTTTCATAATTATAGCATATTTTTAAACGAATTGTTGAGAGTACCTTTAAAGCATAAAGGTACGGCAGAAAAATTATCTGCAAATACATAGTAATATTCATTATCAGATTCTGGTGTTTTACCATAGCGCCCATTACATTCATCCAATTTTGAAATTCCCAAAAATATACTCATAATATTGAAAATAATAACCGTTTGAACAGCCATTTGGAGCAGACAAACCATCAACGTTCCTCTGTTTTTAATTGATAGCCACTCACATGAGATATTAGGGTGTTACCCTCATCAGCATACCCATATTTATAATATACCGGGTAACCATCGACCGTATAACCTATTTTATGCATTTGAAAACCATCGGCAGCTCACATATCATCAATATAAGCAGAAGATGTAACATGATAATGATAACCTCCAAAAGATTGTACATGTGCATTGTTAAAATCTAAACCCAAATTGATGATCGTTTGTAATGTTGTAATATTCCAATCCATATTAATACCTTCAGTAACTACAAAATATTCAGCCGTATATGATGGTTCAACTACTACACCCGAATACAAAACAGCATTAGTATACCCCTCTCCATAAACCACACTAGAAGTATGCTATGGAATAATGGTTATCGTATAAGTTTCAGAAACCACCCCAATAGTATTTGGGTTTCCAGAATTCGGAAACATTCCTACCTCATGATTTGCAATACCATTAACGATAATCGTTCTTGTATTTCCACTAACACTTTCGTTGTTAACACTAGACACATCAAGCAGGTTCTCAATATTAACATCACAATGTGAAGCATCCAAATGAATTGTAAATACCAACGCTACCTCTAGACAATCCGACATTCCGTTACCCTCTATATTTTCATCATTCGAACTAGAACATGAATACATCAAAAAAATAAAAACACAGTTCCTTTCAAATTCGATTATTTATCCTTAATATTTCAATAAAGAGAAAAGGTTTAATATCTCATAAAAAATAAAAGGAAAGCCTTAACTTTGCATCCTCTTTTTCTGCAAAAGCAGAAAGTTTTAAGTGAATACAATATAAAAAACAGGTGGATTTCGAAATATATTAGAACTGCACCGAAAACAAAAATATGCGCTTACATAGAAATTTATGC
The DNA here is from genome assembly GCA_013215095.1 of Flavobacteriaceae bacterium. GTDB lineage: Bacteria > Bacteroidota > Bacteroidia > Flavobacteriales > Flavobacteriaceae > DT-34. The sequence continues at coordinate 35,124 of JABSPM010000003.1, forward strand.
TTTGCAGTTGTAGATGGTTTACTCCTTATTTTTAATGAAAATGAGTATGCAGACAAAGTCGTACAACAATTATTAAAACGCGATAAACGCTGGGGCAGTCGAGACCGTGCTTTTGTTGCCGAGACCACCTATGACATTGTGCGTTGGAAACGTTTATATGCCGAAATTTCTAATGTAAAGCAACCTTTTAACCGTGATGATATATGGAGAATGTTTGCCGTTTGGGCGACGCTTAAAGGTATCCGATTGCCAGACTGGAAGTATTTTGAACATACGCCAACACGAAAAATCAAAGGACGTTTTGACGAACTCTCTAAAATTAGAAAATTCCGTGAATCTGTTCCAGATTGGATTGACAAATTGGGGCTCGAAGAATTAGGTGAAACTACATGGACCAAAGAAATTGCAATGCAAAATGAGCAAGCAGCAGTAATTTTGAGAGTAAACACACTTAAAACTACAAAACAAGACTTGCAGCATAAGCTACAATCAGAAAATATTGAAACGGAGTTTTTACCAAAGCATCCTTATGCTTTAAAATTAAAAGAACGTGCTAATGTCTTTAAAACTGAAGCCTTCAAAAATGGATGGTTTGAAGTTCAAGATGCTTCATCTCAATTAGTAGCAGATTTTCTAGATGTAAAACCAGGCATGAAAGTTGTTGATACTTGTGCTGGTGCTGGTGGTAAAACATTGCATATCGCCGCTTTAATGAAAAACAAAGGGCAAATTACAGCAATGGATATCTATGAAAGTAAACTTAAAAAACTTAAAATTCGTGCGCGTAGAAATGGTGTTCATAATGTAGACCTAAAGGTTATAGATTCTACAAAACCAATAAAAAAACTACACAACAAGGCCGATCGCGTTTTGATTGATGCACCGTGTTCGGGACTAGGTGTTTTAAGAAGAAATCCCGATGCCAAATGGAAATTAGAACCCGAATTTGTGGAACGCATCAAACAAACACAAAAAGATGTTTTGCAACACTATTCTAAAATGGTTAAATCGGGTGGTAAACTGGTATATGCAACATGTTCCATCCTACCATCTGAAAATCAAAACCAAGTACAGCACTTTTTAGCCTCTGAAACTGGAAAAGAATTTAACCTTGTAAAAGACAAAAAAGTCCTCGCTCACATCTCTGGATTTGACGGATTTTACATGGCACTATTAGAACGAAATAAACAACAATAAGTTAACTAAATTATAATGAAACAAACCTACGCTCTAGTTGTATTTATAAGCATAGCAAATTTAGCATTCTCTCAAATTCCTGCAAACTATTACGATACCGCAAATGGACTTACAGGTTTCGCATTAAAAACAGAATTGCGCAATATAACGGCAAATGGACACATTACAAGAACTTACGACCAACTATATGATGGAAACGGTATTAATAATTCTCAAGGTTATATTGACACACATTCTGACAATGATATTGCCGGAGGCACAAATTATGATAATGATGGCACTATTTTAGATTTTTACTCTGAAAATCCATTTGGTACCGACCCCTACAACTATACCCATGGTAACAACCAATGCGGGAATCAAACTTCAGAAGGTGATTGTTATAACAGAGAACATTTAGTGCCGCAATCTTCCTTTAATAGTGCTTTTCCAATGCAAAGTGATATCCACCACGTGATTCCGTCAGATGGACGTGTTAATAATTTTAGAGGATCGCTTCCGTTTGGGAATGTAGCTACAGCAAACTGGACTTCATTAAACGGATCACAAAGAGGTTCTAGTGACATGGTAGGCTACTCTGGGTCAGTTTTTGAACCTATTGATGAGTTTAAAGGAGATATCGCTAGAGCACTACTATACTTTGCAACACGATATGAAAACAATGTCGATGGTTATACAAGCTTTGATATGTTTAACGGAACAGAAGAACAAGTCTTTCATAATTGGGCAATTGAAGTTCTTTTAGATTGGCACAATAATATAGACCCAGTTGATGAGAGAGAGCGTGCAAGAAATAATGACGCCTATAATTTTCAAGGAAATGCCAATCCATTTGTTGACCATCCAGAATACGCAAACATGATTTGGAACCCAACAACAGATGATCAAGCACCAACGCCTCCAACAAACTTAGTTGCTTCAAATCCTACATTAAATAGTATCGACTTAAGTTGGACAGCCTCTACTGATAATGTTGGTGTTGTATCTTACGACATCTTTGTAGATGGAGCTTTTGCGTACAATACCGCAAGCACAAATTATACCGCTAATGGTTTGGCTGATGCTACCACCTTTTGTTTTAATGTTTATGCTAAGGACGCTGCTGAAAACATGTCGACAGAAAGTAACCAATCATGTGAGACCACTTTAGAAGGCACAGGAACACCAAACGAACTGTTTATTTCAGAATATGTTGAGGGCTCAAGTAACAACAAAGTCATTGAGATTGGCAATTTTACAGGAAGCGTAATAAATTTATCAGCTTATACTATTGCCCGAAATACTAATAGTGGCGGTTCTTGGGGAACGGCTTTGCAATTAACAGGAAGTATAGCCAATGAAGATGTACACGTCATTGCTAGAGGAAACGCTTCTACCCAAGCACAAGCAGAAGCCGATCAACTATCCAGTAGTGATGCGATGTCTTTTAATGGTGATGATCCCATTGGACTTTTTAAAAATGGTGTTTTAATTGACATTTTTGGTAACTTTAATGGTTCTAATAATTTTTCTGATGTAACTTATAGAAGAAAATCATCGGTATATCAACCTACAACTGCTTTTGATCTTACTGGCGAATGGGATAGTTTTGCCGTGGACAGCTTTGAAGATATAGGCAACCATGCCCAAACATTAAGCACTACCAATACCACTATAAATTCAATAGCATTTCACCCAAATCCTGTTCAACAAAACACTCTATTCTTTGACATGTTAGAAACTATTGAAGTTAATATTTATAATATCTTAGGTAAACTTGTTATCCGAAAAAAACTTCATAGCACCAATCCTGTCTTAGATATTTCGCATTTAAACAAAGGCATATATTTGGTCAACATTAGATTGGAAAATCAAAACATAACAAAAAGATTGATAAGAGAATAACTCCTAAAAAAGACCATTATTATCAATGGTCTTTTTTCTTTTAGAGAATGCTTACACGAAAAGATATACATCTGCTTTCAAAAGACTTACACACACCGATTCTAAATTGGCAATCTGTTTCTGGAGGTGATATATCAAATAGCTATAAGCTTCAAACCAAAAGTTATTCAGTGTTTCTAAAAACACATTACAATAAAACACTTCTCAATGCTGAATATCTCGGATTACAGGCAATAGCCAAAACAAAGACTATAAGAACAGAACACCCAACGTTTTACATTTTGGCACCTTAGAACGCAACAGCTGTTTAGCCCTAGAATGGATAGATACCAAACCAGCAAGCCCAGAACATCATGAGTTCTTAGGAATTCAATTAGCAGAATTACATCACTTTAGCCAAGAACAGTTTGGATACTCTTGTCATAATATCATTGGACACCTGCCACAATCCAATAACTATCACAATAATTGGGGTGATTTCTACATCAACGAGCGTCTAATACCGCAACTGCATCTCGCCAAAATCAACAATTTCATAAATGACAAAACCTTTATATCAGCAGAAAAAATTAAAGAAAAATGCAATACCCTCGATGCTGCATGGCGACCTATGGAGCGGTAACGTTTTTGTCTCTAAAAATGATACGTTCTACATTTTTGACCCATCGACTTATTTTGGACATTCAGAAGTAGATATTGCCATGACAAAACTCTTTGACAGATTTGATTCAGCATTCTAAAATTCTTATCATAATAGCATTCCAAAAGATAAATTTACAGTGCATCGTATAGCACTATATCAACTCTATTATCTTCTAGTACATCTCAATATGTTTAGCGCTTCTTATTACAATAGAGTAAAGCTTCTACTTCAAAAATATTTTCAATAAAAACATCTCATTTTTACATATTATGGCACATTGTGAATTATGAAATGAATATCTTTAAATTTCATAGTTTATAAAACCATTAAAAAACGTAAATTTGCACTTTAATTTCAATCAACACAAACTAAGACATAATGATTCATTTCTTTGGAAACGTAAACAGCAAGGTATTTGCTGTACAAACAGCAGAAGAATTATCAATTGAAACCATTTCTAAACTGACATGGTTATTTGGAAACCAACCAAAAATTGAACAAGCATCTCTTGATGCTTTTTTTGTTGGACCAAGAGCAGCCATGGTTACACCCTGGAGCACCAATGCTGTAGAAATCACCCAAAATATGGGAATTTCTAATCTTATCAGAATTGAAGAATTTCAATCCGTAAATGAAAATTATTCTGATTATGACCCAATGCTATCTCAAAAATTTGACACTTTAGGACAAACAATTTTTGACATTGCTATTGCGCCTGAATCCATTTTAGACATTAGAGATATTGCTGCTTACAACCAACAAGAAGGCTTAGCTCTTAGCAATGAAGAAATTGAATACCTAGAAGCTGTTAGTAATAAAATTGGAAGGCCATTAACAGACTCTGAAGTATTTGGGTTTTCACAAGTAAATTCTGAGCACTGCCGTCACAAAATTTTCAATGGAACTTTTATTATCGATGGCGAAGAAAAACCAACATCTCTTTTTAAGCTAATCAAAGAAACCTCAAAGCAAAATCATAACGCTATTGTTTCGGCATATAAGGACAATGTTGCTTTTATAAAGGGCCCTAAAGTAGAACAATTTGCACCAAAACGCGCAGATGTTCCAGATTACTACACGACTGAATCTTACGAATCGGTAATTTCTTTAAAAGCTGAAACCCATAATTTCCCAACAACTGTAGAGCCATTTAATGGTGCAGCAACAGGTTCGGGAGGTGAAATCAGAGATCGCCTTGCAGGTGGAAAAGGTGCTTTACCACTAGCAGGAACCGCGGTTTACATGACCTCCTACTCACGCTTAGAGAAAAATAGACCTTGGGAAAAGGCAGTTAAGGAACGTAATTGGCTATACCAAACGCCAATGGACATCTTAATCAAAGCATCTAATGGCGCTTCAGATTTTGGAAATAAATTTGGACAACCATTAATTACAGGATCAGTTTTAACCTTTGAACACGAAGAAGACGCAAGAATACTAGGGTTTGATAAAGTAATCATGCAAGCTGGAGGTATTGGATATGGCAAAGCAAAACAAGCTTTAAAAGACATACCAAGCAAAGGTGATAAAATTGTTATCCTTGGTGGAGAAAATTACCGTATAGGAATGGGTGGTGCTGCTGTATCGTCTGCAGATACTGGAGAATTCTCAACTGGTATCGAATTAAATGCGATACAACGCTCTAATCCTGAAATGCAAAAACGCGCTGCAAATGCCATTCGTGGTATGGTAGAAAGTGAAGAAAATTATATCGTTTCTATTCATGACCATGGTGCTGGTGGCCATCTGAACTGTTTATCAGAATTGGTTGAGGATACGGGAGGAAAGATTGATTTAGACCAATTACCTATAGGTGATCCTACATTATCAGATAAAGAAATTATTGGAAATGAATCTCAAGAACGTATGGGTTTGGTCATTTCTGAAAAACATATAGAAACGCTTAATAAAATTGCTGAGCGTGAACGTTCACCAATGTATACTGTTGGTGATGTTACTGGAGATAATCGTTTTACATTTCAATCTAAAACTAAAGGTAATACACCAATGGATTTAGCCTTAGAAGACATGTTTGGCAGCTCTCCAAAAACCATCATGACAGACACTACTGTAGATAGAAATTACAGTGGTATTTCTTATAACACAGATAATTTTTACACGTATTTAGATCAAGTTTTACAATTAGAATCAGTAGCTTGTAAAGATTGGTTAACCAATAAAGTAGACCGTTGTGTTGGTGGAAAAGTGGCCAAGCAACAATGTGTTGGCCCATTACAATTGCCATTAAATAATGTAGGTGTAATGGCTTTAGATTATAAAGGCAAAGAAGGTATTGCAACCGCAATAGGACATGCTCCTATTTCTGGATTGATTGATCCTGTTGCTGGAAGCAGAACTAGTATTACAGAGGCATTAACAAATATCATTTGGGCGCCACTTAAAGATGGCTTAACAAATGTAAGTTTATCAGCGAACTGGATGTGGCCTTGTAAAAATGAAGGTGAAGACGCACGTTTATATCAAGCTGTAGAAGCGATATCTAAATTTGCAATTGATCTTGGGATTAATGTTCCAACAGGAAAGGATTCCCTTTCTATGAAGCAAAAATATTCTAATACGGAAGTTATCGCACCAGGAACAGTTATTATTTCTGCTGCTGCAAATTGCAATGATATTACCAAGGTTATAGAACCTGTATTCCAAAAAAATGCTGGTGATATTTACTATATTAATATCTCTCAAGACGACTTTAAATTAGGCGGAAGTGCTTTTGCTCAAATTTGCAATAAAATTGGGAATAGCACCCCTTTAGTAAAAAGTGCTCACTATGTAAAAACAGTATTCAATACAATTCAACAATTAATTGTCGATGGACAAATTGTTGCAGGACATGATGTTGCTTCGGGAGGATTAATTACCACTTTGTTAGAATTATGCTTTGCAGATAAAAATCTAGGTGCAGAATTAGACATTACTGCCTTGAAACAAAAAGACACTTTCAAGGTGTTATTTGCTGAGAATCCAGGAATTGTAATTCAAGCTAAAGACAATTCAATAGAAAACATACTTGCTGATGCAAATATCGAATTCCATAACATTGGTAAAGTTACAGCAACTGATGTGCTAAGCCTTATTAATAATACCGAAGTATTTACCATGACGGTATCTCGTCTTAGAGATACTTGGTACAAAACCTCATATTTACTAGACCAAAAGCAAACGGCTAATGGTTTAGCTGAAGATCGTTATAACAATTATAAAGACCAAGACTTACAATATACATTTCCAAGTCAATTTACAGGAAAACGTCCAAAAATTGACGCAACACAACCAAGACCAAAAGCCGCCATTCTTCGTGAAAAGGGATCTAACTCAGAGCGCGAAATGGCAAATGCCATGTATTTGGCTGGTTTTGATGTTAAAGATGTACATATGACCGATTTAATTTCTGGTCGTGAAACGTTAGAAGACATTCAATTCTTAGGAGCTGTTGGTGGCTTCTCAAATTCTGACGTACTAGGCTCTGCTAAAGGTTGGGCTGGCGCAATCAAATACAACGAAAAAGCAAACAAAGTGATTAACGATTTCTTTAAGCGAAAAGACACACTCTCTGTTGGTATATGTAATGGTTGTCAGCTATGGATGGAATTGAACCTTATTCATCCAGAACACGAGATTCATGGTAAAATGATTCATAATGACTCTCAAAAACACGAAAGCGCATTTACTTCTGTAAAGATTCAAGATAATAATTCGGTAATGCTCTCAACTTTAGCAGGAAGTACCTTAGGGGTTTGGATTTCTCACGGTGAAGGTAAATTTGATTTACCCTACGGTGAAGATCAATATCATATTGTTGCTAAATATGGTTATGACAGCTATCCTCATAATCCGAATGGTTCAGACTTTAATACTGCGATGATGTGCGACATTACGGGAAGACATCTTGTTATGATGCCGCATATTGAGCGCTCTACATTCCAATGGAATTGGGCCAATTATCCAGAAGGGCGTAACGATGAAGTGTCGCCTTGGATTGAAGCCTTTGTTAATGCTAAAAACTGGTGCTTGAAGCATTAATTTTTTAGTGAGATAAATAAAAAATGCACGTTTTAAAAAGCGTGCATTTTTTTATTTTAGGACTTAGATACTTTAATTGTTATTTCATAGGGCTTCAACATTATAGAAGTTTGCCACATACTTAAGCTAAGGGCATCTAAGTTTTATAAAACCATCGTATTGAGATGTCGTTGTATGGTTTACTTTATGATGATTATTTGATAAATTCTTCCATAACCGCGTCACTAACCCCCATGTTACTAAATCCACCATCATTATACAAGTTCTGTAACGTAACTTTTCTAGTCAAATCACTAAAAAGACTTACGGTGTAATTGGCGCAATCCATTGCAGAGGCATTACCTAAAGGCGACATTTTTTCTGCATAGGCAATAAACCCATCAAAACCTTTTACTCCACTTCCAGCTGTTGTTGGTGTTGGTGATTGAGATATTGTATTGACTCTTACGTTCTTATCTCTTCCAAAGAAATAGCCAAAACTACGTGCAATACTTTCTAAATATGCTTTATTATCTGCCATATCATTATAATCTGGAAATACACGTTGTGCAGCCATATAAGTTAATGCTACAATACTTCCCCATTCATTCATGGCGTCTGCCTTGTATAAGGTTTGCATTACTTTATGAAAAGACATTGCTGAAACATCAGTTCCTTTTTGGGTCCAGGCATAGTTTTGATCTGTATAATGTTTTCCCTTTCTCACATTAATTGACATTCCAATTGAATGTAAAACGAAATCAATTTTACCTCCCAAAATTTCCATAGACTTTTCTATTAGATGTTTTAAATCGTCTTCTGACGTTGCATCTGCAGGAATAATTTCTGAGTTTGTTTTTGCTGCTAAATCTTTAATTTGCCCCATTCTCATGGCAACTGGGGCATTGGTTAGCACAAATTCTCCTCCCTCTTCATGAACTCTTTCTGCTGTTTTCCAAGCTATAGAATTTTCATCTAAGGCACCAAAAATGATTCCTTTTTTTCCTTTTAATAAATTGTACATATCTCGTTATTTAGTTTGTTTAGTTGATTTAATAGTCAAATATAGTTAATTCAATAATTGTTTTGCATGTTCTAATGCTGAATTTGAAATTTGCTTACCTCCAAGCATTTGTGCAATTTCCAGAATACGATCATGTGCCTCTAATCGTTCAACTTTTGTAACAGTTACACCCTTATTTTCTTCTTTAAACACTTTATAATGCGTATTTCCTTTCGCAGCTATTTGCGGCAAATGGGTAATTGTAAACACCTGCATAGTATCACTCATATGTTTCATTATAGCTCCCATTTTATTTGAAACTTCCCCCGAGACACCGGTATCAATTTCATCAAACATAATAGTTGGTAGCTTTACATATTTGGCCAAAACTGCCTTAATAGCCAACATAATTCTAGATAATTCTCCACCAGAAGCGGCTTTTTTTAGGGTGTTAAATGTTCCGCCTTTATTCGCCGAAAATAAAAATAATAAGATATCTTTACCATTTGACAAAAATGTGTCGCTTTGTTCCACTGCGATTTGAAATTTTGCATTAGGCATTCCAAGATCTTTAAGTATATTTTCTAACTGCCTTACCAATCCTGGTATTGCCTTTTGTCTTTGGGTATGTATTTTTTGAGCCAAATGATTTAAGGCCTCATCTAATTTTATTTTTTCTTCGTTTAAGAGTTTAACTTCTGTATCAATATTTAAAACTACAGCCACCTTGGTTGCTAGATATTTTTCTATATCGCGCAGTTCATCAATAGTAGATACAGCGTGTTTGGTCATTAAATTATTAATTGTTTTTAATCGTGTATCCACAACTTGTAATCGCTCTGGATTATCTTCAAGCTGCTCTCCTATTTCATTTATTTCTGCATAAACGTCATCCAATTCAATATGAACGCTTTCTATTCTTTTATATAAATTTTCATAATGTGGGGCGAATGTTCTTAGTTTATTTAAACTTACTTTTAAATTTGTTAAGGTTGCTATCGCGCCTAATTGTTCATCATTAAGTAGTTGTTCTGAAAGGCTTAATTCTGTTTTAATATCTTCTACGTTAGTCAAGGTTTCATATTCAGTTTCCAAGTCCTCTAATTCATCTGTAACCAATACGATATCTTGAAGTTCCTTTAACAAAAACTCATTGTAATCTTGTTCTTTAATAGCTTCGGACTTTTTAAGTTCTAAAGCTTCGAGTGTCGCCTTATTTTTCTTATAATCGTTTAATGTTTTTGAATATGCCTTTAAATCTATATGATTTTTAGCTAAAGCATCAATAACTTGAAATTGAAAAGCATCATTAGTAATTTCCATAGTTTGATGCTGAGAATGAATATCTATCAAACGTTCTCCTAATTTTGATAGCACTTGCAAATTTACAGGAGAGTCATTCACAAAAGCGCGCGATTTACCGGAAGGTAAAATTTCTCTTCTGACTATAGTTTCAGACTCATAATCTAAAGCTTGATCTTCAAAAAATTGTCGTAAACTATAGTTTGATATCTGGAAAGTAGCTTCAATTACACACTTTTTTGAAGCATCTTTTACGCTAGACACATCGGCTCGTTTGCCTAAAATAAGCGACAAACCGCCTAGTAATATAGATTTACCAGCACCTGTTTCTCCTGTAATACTAACGAGACCGTCCGTGAATTCTACATTGAGATACTCTATGAGTGCAAAGTTTTTTATGGATAATGATGCTAACAATGGTTTTAAATTTTGTTATACAGAAACACAATTATTACTTCAGAAAATTATAATACTACATCTAGAATTTTATAGTCCTCCATTTGCTGGCATGTAATGGTGCTATCCTATTTAAATTACCCACAAATTGGGAAATATTAACGCTTGGTCCATTTGAAAATATTTCTTGAATTTCTTCTGCCTTTGCGTCAAAAAAGACTCTTAATATAAATGAATTTGGTCTTCTGTTATTCATTGTAAAAAATTGATCTACAGAATTTGCAATACGTTCTTTCGCTTTCTTTTGATCCTCATGCATAATATCCAAGGCATTTCTATGGTATTGGTACATCACACTTCTAAACTCTTTATAAGTTTTAGACATTATATTATTAATCAATTGGCTGCGAGTTTGATCTCCTCCTTTAGGTGGCTCCCATCCTTTTGAGCTCTCTAACTGCGAGTACCCAACAATTGCTCGTGCTTGATCGTAATATTTATCACCTCCATTTAATGAAAATGTATCTGCATCTAAGCCCAAAATCATATAGACATGAAATGCTATTACAGACACCAAATTGGATTGGTATTGTGTAGGACTATAGTTAAGATTTTGATATTCTAAATACTGAAAATCAAAATCTTTATCATTAAAATTATAGACTGGTGTATTATAAGACGAATTAAAGACAGGTCTAGATGAGAGTACTTGTATGGTTGCTTTAAATTTATCATTATCCTGTTCAAGTATATTTATAAACATGCTACAATCTATTCGTTCTTGCTGCAGAAACTTCTTACCGGTCCATTTGGTGTTATTTACAAACTCTTTAAGCTGTCTTTGTAAGGTTTTAAAAATTTGAAGATTTTCATTTCCTGTTTGTTCGGCATTTATAACCAATTCACAGTTTAATTCTTGGGCATTTAAATTAATTATGCTTATAAGTGACAGTATCAATAATAACTTACGCATGTAGATGTTTTAGTATTTCGTTAATCAAATCAGAAGCCACCTCTGTTTTAGATTTAAGCTCAAATTCGGTAATAGTTTGACTTTTATCAATAAACGTTACTTTATTTGTAGCGCCTCCAAAACCAGCTCCTTTATCATTTAACGAATTTAATACAATTAAGTCTAAATTCTTTCTTTTTAGTTTACCAATTGCATTTTCTAATTCGTTATTGGTTTCTAATGCAAAGCCCACCAAGAATTGTTGAGTTTTAAGTGTGCCACAAGAAGCTAGAATATCCTTGGTTTTTTCTAACTCTAAACTTAACGTATTCGTTTTCTTTTTTATTTTCTGAAGTGCAACATTCTTTGGTCTATAATCTGCAACTGCTGCTGATAATATAGCAACATCTGTATGTTCATAGTATTGATGAACGGCTTCATACATTTCCTGGGCACTCACTACAGGTAAGACGCTTATAAGGTTATGTTCTACTTTTTGATGTGTTGGTCCAGAAACTAGAACAACATTGGCACCAAGATTAGCAGCAGTTTTAGCTATTTCATACCCCATTTTGCCACTAGAATGATTGCCTATAAATCTAACAGGGTCTATAGCTTCATAGGTTGGACCAGCAGTTACTAGTACAGATTTTCCTCGTAACGGTAATTTATTAAGGATATCCTTTTCAATAAATGCAACGATATCTTCTGGCTCAGCCATACGTCCTTGCCCTATTAATCCACTAGCCAATTCGCCACTTGTAGCAGGAATCATAATATTCCCAAACCGTTCTAAAGTTTTAAAAGAGGCTAATGTTGATGGATGTTGATACATGTCCAAATCCATTGCCGGCGCAAAGTAAACAGGACATTTTGCCGATAAATAGGTAGCTAATAAAAAATTATCGCTATTACCAGAGGTCATTTTAGACAAGGTATTGGCTGTCGCTGGCGCTATAACAAATAGGTCGGCCCAAAGTCCTAATTCTACGTGGTTGTTCCAGGTCGCACCATCATCATTATTGTCTGTAAATGTTGAGTGTACTGGATGTTTTGAGAGTGTAGATAAGGTTAATGGTGTTATAAAATCTTTAGAAGCAGGTGTCATCACAACTCTAACTTGTGCACCTGCTTTTATAAATAACCTTACTAATGAGGCGGTTTTATAGGCAGCAATACCTGCTGTAATGCCTAAAACTATGTTTTTGCCTCGTAAAATAGACATTGTCAATTACTCTTGAGTGTCGTCTTGTGTGTTTCTGAAATACACCTTATCGTTTAACCATTCTTGCACGGCTAAAGCGTGAGGTTTAGGTAATCTTTCATAAAACTTAGATACTTCAATTTGCTCTTTGTTTTCGAAAATCTCTTCTAAACTGTCATTATAAGTAGCAAATTCTTCTAATTTATCAATAAGCTCTTTACGTATTTCTGTATTGATTTGCTCTGCTCTTCTTGAAATTACAGAAATGGCTTCATAGATATTCTCCGTTGGAGCATCAATTGCATTTCTATCATAAGTTTCTGTTGTTGTTGGAGCATTTACTTTCTTTAAATCCATTGCTATATCTAAATTAACTTTTAGTTTCGTATTGTTTTAATATTGTATTTAATTCTTCAATCATTGCGTTAGCTTGCATCAAATATTTTGAGTCTGCAAATGATTTTTTCAATGAATTAAAATAACTTTTTGCTTTATTCGTTCGCTCTTGCTTTTTCCATTCTACACTGTTGATTGCCAATTTGTATGCAGCATCAAATCTATAAAACAGTGCATCCTCCTTAAAAAATGATCCGGGGTAATCCAACAAGAAATTATCAAATGACTTTATAGACGCTTGATAATCTGATATTCTATTGTATTGCTTAGCTATTGAAAAAGCTTTCTTTTCTAATTTATAATCTAACTCCTTCACCAATATATTGGCTTCTGCTATATATTGTGATTCTGGATATGTATTTATGAAATTTTGCAATTTCTCAATACCTTCAATGGTTTCATTTTGCTCTTTAGAATAAACTGGAGATATATTGTAATAACTCTTAGCCGCTAAAAAGGCCATTTCCTCAACTTTTTCACTTTTAGGATATGAACTCACAAAACGTTCCATTTGGTAACTTGAGGTATAGTAGTCTTTGGTATGATATAAAGTCATCGAAAACATATACATTAACTTCTCTGCTTGTGGCTTACCGCGATACTTTGGAACTATTTGCCCTAAAATACTATTGGCTTTATTATATTTTCCTGCATCGAACATTTCCGTTCCAACGGTAAATTTTTCTGAGATGTTTTCAGATTTTAAAGCGCGCTGATATTTACTACATGATGTATATAATATGGATAGCGCTAATATGTAAAAAAGTTTCTTCATGATTTTAAACAGACTGCAAAAATAGGTATTTATAATTGATTTTAAAAACTAATATTTTTCGCTAAAATAAAGGGTTAATCTTGCAATTGGTTTTGTTTAAGTAATATTTAACTTTTCAAAGGCTCTATGGCATCCAGAAGTTTATGGTCTAAAACCATTTTTCCTTCAGCATTATAATAGAATGCTTTGGTAAATTTATAGTCGATTTTCAATTCGCTTAAAAGGTAGGAGTGCAATTGATGTACTTCTTGATTAAAAGCGTCATCATAATAGCTAATCATAATTAGTAATTCGCCATTTTGTTTTTTAATATCTGTATTTGTGAATTTTCGCAATGGACTTTGCGTGTCAATTTCATGCACTACAGTCCAAGTCGTTGGCAAATACGTAATTTGTTCTCGTTCTAATTTCAAATCATAAAACACATTGCTGTATGTACCTAAATTATTTTTTTCAGACAAAGACAGAGTCATTGAAACCCTCGGATTAATCATAATACTTTTTCTATTATTAACCAGTCTAAACATAATTGCTTGCGTAATATTAAAATCTCTATAAATAGCATGTTTACTAAACCGTATAGAAGCTTTTGGTTTGGAAAACCTACCATATAACAATCCTGTTATAAAACTAAACATCAAAACCCCTAATAAAGCCTCAACAGAGGACACAATTCCACCTGCTATACCTATTGGAGACATGGCGCCATACCCAAGTGTAGTTACGTTTGACATGAAAAGAAAAAGGCATTGACTATATCTTGAAATACACTTCCTGTAGTCGTTGTTATCTGTTCTATACCTATAGTAAAATATATTAGCGCAAAACAAATATTTAGCACGACGTAGGCTAGAAATACGAGTAAAAATAATTTATACCATGAAATTTGCAAAAGATAATTATAAGCCTCCCGAAGGCGTGGAGATTTATTAAGATGCACTACATTAAAGGTTCCGTCTTTGTTCACCATGCGTTTTGCTAATGGTGAAGACGTTTTACCTAACCCTGGATCTTTTATACGTTTTGCCAATCTATAATTTTACTAAACTTGCTTCAATTTTTGATTTAGAATTTTCTGTAGCTGACACTAATGGTAATCTTACCACATCATTACAAAAACCTTTAATTTGCAAAACCGCTTTAATTCCTGCTGGATTATTTTCTTCAAAAATATTTGAAATTACGTCCATTAATTTATAATGTATTTTATAAGCGTCTTGAACTTGACCTTCTCTTCCCAATCGAATCATTTCAGAAAATTCTGTTGGAAATGCTTGCCCTATTACAGAAATTACTCCTGCTCCTCCCGCTAGCGTTGTACTTAATGCCAAATCATCATCTCCCGAAATAACTAAGAAATCCTTAGGCTTAACTTTTAATAACTGTAAATATTGTTGCATAACTCCAGCAGCTTCCTTTACTGCAACAACATTATCAAAGTCATTAGCTAATCTGAGAATTGTTTCTGGAGTCATATTCTTGGAGGTTCTTCCTGGTACATTATATAAAATAATTGGCACTGGAGAAACTTCAGAAACTGCTTTAAAATGCTGATACAAACCATCTTGAGTTGGTTTACTATAATACGGAGACACCGACAAAATTGCAGCAAATTGTGATAAATCTGTTGTGTTTATCTCTTCAATAACAGCTGCCGTATGGTTACCTCCAACACCCAGTACCATCGGCACTCTTCCTTTATTTGTGTTTGAAACTGTCTTTACTATTTCTAATTTTTCTTGCTTTGTAATCGTTACGCTCTCACCAGTTGTACCACTAATAACTAAATAATTAGTCCCGTTCTCTATATTATAATTTACAATACGAGCTAATGCGTCATGATCTACTTTTAAATCTGAAGTAAATGGTGTTACTAGTGCTACTCCAGTTCCCAATAATGCTTTCATTCTATATTTTATTAAGTATTTTAAGGTATTTTTGCAACTCTTGCTTAAAAACATCTATCTGCTTAATCGCCACTACACTAATCATTAAATCAAAAAGACGGTCTTCATCAGAATTAATACCTATTTTAAAATTTGCTTTAGAACTCGCTGTAATTACTTGTAATTCTAGAGCACTAGAATTGTAATAACTAATTAAGGCATCAAAATCAGTATTCACGAAATTTTGCAATGCCGTTTTTTTCAACTTTCCATTCCAACCTATATCCTTTGCAGAAAAGACATCATCCATAGACGCCATGTCATTTTTTTTTGCTTCCACAAAGGTCATAAATTTTACCTCTCTTTCATCAACGCCAATAGAAACCGCTAATTGCCTGCATTTCTCATAATCTATAAATTCGTCGCTATGCATCAAAACGCCAACAGAAGCTATTTTTTTATCCCCAAATCTTACTTGAAGAGAATTTAAAGCTTTCTTAATGTATTTTTGATTAGATTTATCTTTAAATCGTTTTAAAAACATTTATTTTTACAGTTTCAGCAAAAATAAAAAAAGCACATTGATTTTTTTAGAAAATAATAACCTTATTAAATGAATTATAAACATTTTATTTACGCCATTGCCATTCTTATTTTTTACGGATGCCGAAAAGATTACCAATTAACCAAAATAGAAGGCAAACGTCTTGAAATAGATGAAAATATTGTCGCTAATGCAGAAATAGAAGCTTTTATAAAACCTTATAGAATGCATGTAAATAAAAACCTAGATCGCGTTTTATCATATGCTGTTGATACCTACTCTAAGAAGGACGGTGAATTTAATACTGCAATAGGAAACATGATGGCGGACGCTGTAATGCGACAAAGCAATCCCATTTTCAAAAAACGCACAGGAAACGATCTTGATATAGTATTACTTAATTATGGTGGCATTCGCTCCATCTTATCCCAAGGAAATGTAAGTATCAGAACAGCTTATCAGATTATGCCCTTTGAAAATAGCGTGGTTGTTGCAACATTAAAAGGAACAGACATTAAAGCTATAGTATCCTATCTTCAAAACGCAAAAGAGGCCCATCCAATTGCAGGTATGCAACTGCAACTGGATAAAAATTTCAATGTAATTTCTGCAACTATAAAAGGACAACCTATTGAAGACCATAAAACCTATTATGTAGCAACCAATGACTATTTATACCATGGTGGAGATCATATGACTTTCTTTAAAAATAGCAGTAATGTAGAACTTCTAGACTATAAAATACGCAATGTATTGATTGATTACTTTACCCAAATGGACACACTAAAACCCACTATTGATAAACGCTTTACAAAACACAACTAGACCATGAAAAGAAGACAATTTATACAACAGACAATGGCAACAACTGCCTTAGCATCTATCGGCGGCCTAGGTTTACAATCATTTTCTAACAGTGCTACAAAAAAAATAACCATCTTACACACTAACGATGTGCATAGCCATATCGACCCCTTTGGACCCGAAGATGGTAAAAACCCTAATAAAGGTGGTGTTGCACGTCGAGCGGCTATAGTAGAATCTATCAGACAAGAAAACCCTAATACTCTATTATTAGATGCTGGTGATATTTTTCAAGGAACCCCATATTTTAATTATTACGGTGGCGAATTAGAATTTAAACTTATGAGTATGCTCAAATATGATGTTGCGACTATAGGAAACCATGATTTTGATAATGGCATCGATGGGTTATACAAACAAATTCCACATGCTAAATTTGACTTTGTTTCTGCCAATTATGATTTTACCAATACTGTAATGGACACGCATGTTAAACCTTATAAAACCTTTATTAAAAATGGAATCAAAATAGGCGTTTTTGGATTAGGAGTTCAGCTTGAAGGACTGGTTACAAAAAAGCTATATAAAGAAACAAAATACCTAGACCCCATTACAATTGCTCAAGATATGAGTCACAAGCTTAAAATTGAGGAAAAATGCGACTTAGTGATCTGCTTGTCTCATGTTGGATATCATTACAAAAAGAACCCAGATAAAGTTTCTGATTTAAACATTGCCAAAGCGACTCAGGATATCGACTTAATTATTGGCGGTCATACACATACCTTTTTAGCACATCCCACAATTGCAAAAAATGCCAAAGGGCAAAATCTTTTAGTTAATCAGGTTGGATGTTATGGCCTTTACTTAGGACGTGTAGATTTTTACTTTAATAACGACAAAACTAAAACCGCAAAAGGCACATCAATACTTGTATAAAGGATAAAAACTATTTTACATTCCCGTAATTTAGAGTAAAGACTAGAAGCCACAATATTAAACCTATTGCGACAGCATTTATAAAAAAGGATTTTATATCATTCAGTCCTATAACTGTGTTAAGCAAATGCAACCATAAAACACTGTAAACAAACACTATTCCTACAAAAACACATATAGCATCTGCAAAAATGGAAATTAAAATAGAAAGTGACTCCCTATGAAACATCATTCTTATCACATTGATGAAGAGCAGAAACATGTTCATCCAAAGCATTAAACTCCATAGGCTTATAAATCATTGTTCCATACCTATAAAGCAAAACATAAGCCACTATTGCAAAGGACAAACATAGTGAATCTAGAAGATCTGACTTTAAGATGTATACCGAAGCTGCCTGAATAATATCAGCAAACAAAATACAGATAGATGCTAAAAACATATTCATTGCTTTTCTTGAATACCTATGCATATAATTGATTAAAGAAACTGACAACAAAAACATAACTGTAGCATTATAAAAAACTTCGATGATCACACCTAAAATTTGGTCAAAGTAGCCACTCTCAATTGCCATATTATAAACTAAAATTATACTATAGACTTCTAATCCAAGTAAAACCACTATAGTAAACGAGAATTTTTTTAAAACACACTTCAGATTCAAACCTTTAATCGTCTCGAATATCAAAAAGACATACCCTATAGTGTAAGATATATATGATACATAATAACGAAGAATATGAAAATCATCAATTAACTTTGAACTTAAAAAGATTTTAGGCAGAAAATGAAACAATTCCGTAAAAGAAAATATCAAAAGAAATATAAAGAAGAAACTGGTCTTATCTCTTGTTTTAAGATAATACGTATAAGTTAGCAACGGCAAGATACACCACCGCAAATAATCTGAGTAATTGTCCGCATTAAAGAGCATCAACCCTAGGTATGTAATAGTCATCAGCCCTATTAAACTCAGCAAAAATGTATTTTGTTTCATTCAACCAACCTCTTAATACGTCGCAAATATAGTGCAATTAGTTTATTTAATCTTATAAAAATGCATTTTATCGAAAAAAAAAGTTTTTTACTTACAAAATCTGAAAGAAATCATTTTCTAAAATGATAGGTACACCTAGCGCCTCTGCTTTTGTACGTTTACTCGGTCCCATTTTATCACCTGCAACAACGTAAGTCGTTTTAGAAGAAATGGACGAAGCCACTTTACCTCCATTATTTTCAATTAGCTGCTTTAATTCATTTCTAGAAACGGTATGAAAAACACCAGAAACCACAAAGATTTGTCCTTCCAATCTATTTGTTTGATTTGCTAAAACATCAGTAGACAATTCTAATTGCACTCCAAACATTTTTAATCTTTGTACCATATCATGATTTGCTTTAATGCTAAAAAACTCCACTACACTTTCTGCAATCTTCTCTCCAATTTCATCAACACTTATAAGTTCATCTATGTTAGCAATAGACAAAGCATCAATACTTTTAAAATGTTTTGCCAACTTCTTAGCAACCGTCTCTCCAACAAAACGAATCCCAATGGCATATAAAACACGTTCGAACGGAATTTGCTTAGAGGCTTCAATTCCAGCAATGAGCTTATCTGCACTTTTCTCTGCCATGCGTTCCAAGGGTAATACATCGGTCTTCTTTAACACATATAAATCTGAATAATTTGAAATTAACCCCGCATTTACCAATAAAGCTACAGTTTCATCTCCAAGCCCCTCTATATCCATTGCTTTTCTAGAAATATAATGTTGAATACGACCAATAACCTGCGGATTACATCCATTATAATTAAGACAATAATGCTTTGCATCACCCTCTGTTCTGACTAATTCATGGTGACATTCTGGACATTTTGATATATATACTGTTGACTGAGAACCTTGCCTTCTTTTACTCAAATCTACTGCAATGATTTTCGGAATAATTTCACCACCTTTTTCCACAAAAACCGCATCATTTATTCTAATATCCAATTTTTCAATTTGGTCTGCATTATGAAGTGACGCACGTTTAACGATAGTTCCGGCTAAGGCTACAGGTTCTAAATTAGCTACAGGAGTAATTGCCCCAGTTCGTCCAACTTGATACGAAATACTATTTAGACGTGTTGAGACTTGTTCTGCTTTAAACTTATAAGCCATAGCCCAACGTGGTGCTTTAGAGGTATAACCCAGTTCTTGTTGTTGAAACAAACTATTCACTTTTATTACAACACCATCAGTTTCATAAGGCAAATCATGACGCGCGTTATCCCAATAATTCACAAACTCTAAAACCTCATCTATAGAATTCACTAACTTAGCATCACTTGGCGCTTTAAAGCCCCAATTTCTAGCTTTTTCAAGATTTTCAAACTGCGTTTTAATACCGGTGCCACGCCCCTCTATATTATATAATAAACATTCTAAAGGACGTTTTGCAGTCTCGGCACTGTCTTGAAGTTTTAAACTTCCAGATGCTGTATTTCTTGGATTCTTATAAGGTTCTTCTCCAGCTGCAACCCGTTCTTCATTCATTTTATTAAAACCGTCAAAAGGCAAGACAATCTCACCTCGTATATCAATTTTTTCAGGATAATCACCCTTTAGTATTAAAGGCACTGTATTTATTGTTCTGATATTAGTGGTTACATCATCGCCCTGAAAGCCGTCTCCTCTTGTCACAGCTCTTAACAATTTGCCATTTTCATAAGTCAAACTTATGGAGGCACCGTCATATTTTAGCTCACAAACATATGTAATAGGACCATCTACTAACTTCTTAATGCGCTTTTCCCAATCCAGCAAATCCTCTTTAGAATAACTATTATCCAAAGAATACATGCGATGTTCATGAACCACAGTTTCAAAACTTTTAGTTACTGCACCTCCAACTCTTAAACTTGGAGAATTTGCATCATAAAATTCTGGATGTTTTGCCTCCAATTCTTGAAGCGATTTTAACTTCATATCAAACTCAAAATCAGTAATTGTTGGGTTATCCAAGGTATAATAATTGTAATTATGTTGCCTTAACTCTTCTCTTAAAGATTCAATCTTTTCTTTAGTACTCATCAAAAATTTAAATGGATTATCTTATATTTAGAGCACAATATACTAAAATGAACATCAACAAATTATTACTAGTTTCAGTTTTTATTAGTTTTTTATTCACGTGTAAAGAAGCCAAAACTAGTCCTATCTTAAAACATCAAATAATCCCAAAGCCAAATCAGGTAAATCTGCTAAAAGGAACTTTCGTTTTTGACGAAAATATCAGTCTTGAATTTGACACTAATTTCAGTCTTTCGGCGTCTTTTATTAAAAACTATATCGAAAACGGGAGTAATATTAAATTCACCTCTAGAGTCACTCAAAAAACCATTCGTTTCATTAAAGACGCATCAATAGCCCACCCAGAAGCCTACAAACTCGATGTTAGCCCCTCACAAATAACAATTAAAGCCACTTCAGACCAAGGTGCTTTTTATGGCGTACAAAGTCTAAGGCAACTTTTACCCATTGGTTTTGAAAACGCCTCTTACACAGGCAACACTCCTCGCATTCCTTGCTTATCTATTGAAGACAAACCTCAATTCAAATACAGAGGCATGCATCTGGATGTTGGACGACACATGTATTCTGTAGACTTTATAAAAACATATATTGATGCTTTAGCACTGCTCAAAATGAACACCTTTCATTGGCATTTAACCGAAGACCAAGGTTGGCGCATCGAAATTAAAAAACATCCGAAACTCCAAGAAATTGCAGCATATCGCAGTGAAACTTTGATTGGACACTATAACGATAAGCCTCAACAGTTTGATGGTAAACCTTATGGTGGTTATTATACTCAAGAACAAATTAAATCAATTGTTGCCTATGCTCAAAAGCGCCATATCACAGTCATACCAGAAATTGAACTCCCGGGGCATTCTCAAGCAGCTATTGCGGCTTATCCAGAACTAAGCTGTACAGGAAAACAAATTGAACCCGCAACAAAATGGGGGGTCTTTGAAGACATCTATTGCCCAAAAGAAACAACCTTTAATTTTTTAGAAGACGTCTTAGATGAAGTCATGGAACTATTCCCTAGTAAATACATTCATATCGGGGGAGATGAAGCTCCAAAAATCAGGTGGAAACAGTGTAAGCATTGTCAAGCTTTGATACAAAAAGAAGGTTTAAAAGACGAACATGAGTTACAGCGTTATTTTATATCTAGAATTGAAACATACCTCAATAGTAAAGGTAGACAAATTATTGGTTGGGATGAGATTCTCGAAGGTGGTTTAGCGCCAAATGCAACAGTAATGTCTTGGCGTGGCATAGATGGTGCTATTGAAGCTGCGAAACAAAATCACGACGTCATCATGACTCCAACATCGCATTGCTATTTTGACTATTACCAAAGTGAAAATAATGATGANCCACTAGCCATTGGAGGTTATTTACCTTTAGAAAAAGTCTATAGTTTTAATCCAATTCCTGATGTACTTGCCCCGTCAGAACGCAAACATGTATTGGGAGCACAGGGTAATATTTGGACCGAATACATGCCTACCGAACAACAGGTAGAATATATGATGTTTCCACGTGTGCTTGCCATGAGCGAGATTGGCTGGACCCAACCCGAGCAAAAAGACTTTAAGGATTTTTCAAATCGCGTAGAACAGTTTCATCAACGTCTCGATGCTTTAAACATTAATTATGCAAATCATTTTTATGAAGTTGAAGGCAGCATGATAAAAAAGGATACTACCATAGCCTATACTTTAAGTTCTCCAACTCAAAAATATGGCATTAGATACACTATAGACAACAGCACTCCAATAGCAAGCTCATTGCGCTATAGTGCCCCTATAGAAATTACAAAACACACCACCATAAAAGCGGCTGTTTTTAACAAAAAAGGCAAACAGCTTGGAAAAACAATAGTACAGAAGATTAATTACCACAAAGGTGTTGGTGCTTCTATTCAACTAAATGTTCAACCTCACACATCTTATTCTGGAAGTGGCGCACAAGGACTAATTAATGGTATTTCTGGAAGTAACAAACGTTATGGGGACAAGGAATGGCTAGGGTTTTGGGGCGATGATATTGAGCTGACTATTGATTTTGGAAAGGCCATTGAAATACACACTATAGAAACACGATTTCACAACGGACAAGGGCAATGGATTTATGCGCCCACCGAAATAGAAATCGGGTTTGACAATCATGGAATAGATTCTAAAGTCAAGGTTCCTAGTAGTAAAGAGAATTTGGTTCCAGTAAAAATCAAAAATCCTACAACAACTCAAAAAATACATCTTAAATTTAAGAATTACGGCATCATCCCAGATGGTAAACAAGGTGCTGGACATAAAGCTTGGACTTTTATTGATGAGATAATCATAAATTAAGCCGAAATAAATGCAAGCATATTACACATTCGTTTTCACATAAAAAACATGAGCCTTATGTGTAACTCTAAACCCTATCATTGTGGTAGTACAAGACTAGAATAGCACCCAATTAAAAACCAAAAACGCTTTATGTTAATTTTTTAAAAAACCAAATAGATTTCTAACTTCGCAACACCGACAACACGAATATGACACTAGAAATTTGCGCAAGTAACTACCATTCTGCCCTCAATGCTCAAGATGCTGGCGCGCATCGTATTGAGCTCTGTCAAGAGTTAGCTATTGGCGGCATCACTCCAAGTTATGGCTTATTGAAAGAGGTTTTAGACACAATAGACCTTCCTGTAGTTGTATTGATACGTCCACGAAGTGGACATTTTACATACACCGAAGCTGAATTTAACATCATGAAAGCAGACATTGCACTTTGCAAGGATTTAGGCGCCAAAGGTATTGCATCTGGTATTTTAAATTGCGACAACACTATAGACATGGAACGCACGAAAGAATTAGTAGAACTTTCAAAACCATTAACCTTTACCTTTCATCGTGCTTTTGATTGGACGCCACACCCCTTAAAAGCTCTATCTAACTTAATTGACATTGGCGTAAACACCATTTTAACCTCTGGTAAAGAAACAACTGCGGAAAAAGGTCTCGAATTATTAATCCAACTAAAAAGCAAAACTGAAAACAAAATTAACATACTCCCAGGAGGAGGGATTAATAGCAGCAATGTTTCTTTATTTAAATCCTCTGGTTTTAATGAAATTCACGCTTCAGCCTCTTCTCGTAAAACTGTTTTAGAAACATCTGTAATAAGTATGAATAGCACAAATTTTTTAAGCGACAAGGACTTGTATTATTCAGATAAAGCAAAAATCACATCCATTTTAACCCAATTACAACATGACAGCTAGACTCCTTTTATTAATTCTTAGTATTGTTTCGTGCCAGCAAACACCGCAATCTATTGGAAATACTTCAATTGAAGTCTTTAAAGACACTCATTTGTATTTTGACCAAGCACTAAAGCAAGATACTACAATTTTCAATCAAGAACTCATTAGATTAGATGCTGGAAGAGTTTTATTAAAAAAAATAAAACTTCCAAAGTATACTATGCAACCAAAAGTAACTATTAATATGACACTAGAATCTAACGGTGACGCTTGGGATAAATCGGGTTCGCTGTTTGTTATTCCAAAGACTTCAGAATTAACCATTCTTGACTTTGAAAAAGACAGCACCTTAACTAAAAACATCAATACATCTAGCCCTCTTGGGGTAAACGCTTTTACATATAGAGATTTGAAGTACATTCCCAACGTAGAATTATTACGTTTTATGACACCATTTGGCGTTGGCTTTTTTAATAATCACGAACACATTAAGGAACGTAAACCAATCTACATTCCGCAATGGGAAGACGATGTAAAATGGACTCAAGACATCACACAACTATTACCACTTTTGGAAAACGAAGTTTATATTGGTATCTATATAGACACTTGGACAAAGGAAGGTTATAAATTCTCTGTTAATATTGATTTTGAAGAAAGCAAAATAAAAAACCACAACATAAAAAAACAAGACGTTATTCCATTAGTGAATACTACAAAATATGTAGCTAACCAAAGCTATTATGATACATTTCACAACATAGACTTAAGTACTGATTTTACATTAGACAAAGCCATTAAAAATGCAAAACTGTATTACATTACAACTGGTCATGGTGGTCATGAAAACGGTGATGAATTTACAAAAAAGCAACATATCGTTTTTTTCGATCATAAAGTCATCAAACAATTTGTACCTTGGAGAGATGATTGTGCAGCATTTAGAAGGTTCAATCCACATTCTGGTGTTTGGACAGAAAGCACCATTTGGAAAGGAAAAGAAATACAAGAACGCATTGCCTCGTCAGACTATTCGAGGTCAAATTGGTGTCCTGGAAGTGATGTTTCCCCTGAAATTATCACCCTAGGAAACCTAGAAAAAGGCACACATAACTTAAATATTTCGGTTCCAGAAGCACAAGCCATTAATGGCAACAAAATTAATTATTGGATGACTTCAGCTTATATTGTTTATGACAAATAGAATTCTAATCGTAATTTTTATAGCCGCTATTCTAACATCTTGCCAAACTGAGTCGCAAACGCCTATAATCTATCAAATTCATGACAATTGGAAATTTAAGTCCACAAAAGAAATACGCTGGCATTCGGCAAGTGTTCCAGGTGATGTTCATTCAGATTTGTTACATCATAATTTGATTAAAAATCCATTTATTGGAGAGAATGAACACGATTTGCAATGGATTTCTGAAACCGATTGGGAATACAAAACAACGTTTTCATTAGACCAGTATATTTTAGATAAAAAACATATTGACCTCAACTTTGAGGGTTTAGACACCTATGCTACAATTTATCTAAATGATACAATAATAACCAAGACCAATAATGCTTTTGTGAATTGGAAAAAAAATGTAAAATCACTTTTAAAATTAAAAAACACGCTGAGAGTCGTCTTTAGCAGACCATCAAAACTTGAAGCTACAGCTAAAGCTAAATTAGCATATCAACTTCCTGGAGGTAATCGTATTTTTACCCGAAAGGCACAATTTCAATATGGTTGGGATTGGGGGCCAAAGCTTAATACCATGGGTATTTGGAGACCTGTAACTTTAACTGCCTGGGATGATTATAAAATTAATAATCTCAACATAAAACAAACAAAATTAAGCAATTCATCAGCAAACCTCATTATTGATTTACATAAAACATCAAATGCATTATTAGATAAAAAATTAAATTATGACATTTATGTAAATGACACCTTGCATACAAGCTCTAAAAGGACATCTACGGATTATACTTGGGAAACGCAAATACAAATCAAAAACCCTAAACTCTGGTGGCCACATAATCTGGGGCATCCTTATCTCTATGATATTAAAGTGGTTGTCAAAGACGGTAAGACAGTCCTCGATAGTATTTCAAAAAAAATTGGACTGCGAACGATTGAATTGGTTCACAAAAAAGATAGTATTGGCACATCATTTTATTTTAAGGTAAATGATGTACCCGTATATGCTAAAGGTGCCAACTATATTCCTCAACATAGTTTTCAAAGTCAAGTTAGTACACAACACTATAAAAACCTTATTCATAATGTCGTGGACGCTAATATGAACATGCTTAGAGTTTGGGGAGGAGGCATTTATGAAGCCCCTATTTTTTATGATTTATGTGATGAAAAAGGCATTCTCGTCTGGCAAGATTTCATGTTTGCTTGCGCCATGTACCCAGGAGACAAAGACTTCTTAGAAAACGTTCAAAATGAAGCTACATACAATGTAAAACGTTTACGTAACCATCCTTCAATTGCGCTTTGGTGCGGCAATAATGAAAACAATGAAGGTTGGCATCGTTGGGGATGGCAAGCTAACAGAACCCCAAAAGAAAAGAAAGAAATATGGCACAACTACTTAAAAGTATTTGACTCTATATTACCAAAAACAGTACATCAACTAACAGATGTTGCGTATTGGGAAAGCTCTCCAAAATATGGTCGTGGTAATCCAAATTATGAATTTGAAGGCGATGCGCATGATTGGTGGATTTGGCATGATGCTTATCCCTTTGAGCATTTAGAAACCCATGTCCCACGATTTATGAGTGAGTTTGGCATGCAGGCATTACCGAGTTATGAAACCGTAAAATACATCAACCAAAGTGATAGCTTAGACCTCAGTTCTAAAGGTTTTAAAAACCATCAAAAGCATCATCGTGGATTTGAACTTATTGACATTTATATGGAACGTGATTTTCCTAAACCTAAAAAAGCAGAAGATTATATATATATGAGTCAATTGGTACAATCCTATGGCATCACTATGGGAATTGAAGCCCATCGTCGTGCAAAACCTCGAAACATGGGCACGCTATATTGGCAACTAAATGATTGTTGGCCGTCTGTATCTTGGTCGAGCATTGACTATTTTGGCAATTGGAAAGCACTACATTATAAAGCTAAACAGAGTTTTGAAAATCTGCTAATTTCTTCAAATATCAAAAGCAATACGATAAAAACGTTCGCAGTCAATGACCATTTAACCCCATACAACTTGCATCTAAAATTTGAATTATTAGACTTCAATGGAAATCGTATTTGGTCTGACTCAATATCAGCTAGTGTTGACTCTAACACTTCACAACTCATTTTTAAAAAAAATTTAGATGACTTCAAATTTGATAGGACAAATGCATTTTTAAAAATTTCATCAAAAAACCAACAATGGTTAAAGTACTTCTCTAAACCAAAAGCTTTAAAGTTAAAGCAAGAAACCTTAAAAACATCTATACGTCAAACTAACGAAGGTTTTGAGATTGAACTCTCATCCAATACCCTTCAAAAAAATGTCTTTTTATACACTGATGCTAAAGGCCATTTCTCTAATAATTTTTTTGACTTACTACCTAATGAAGTTAAGACAATAACATTTGAAACAGAGGCCTCTACTTTGGCTGATTTAAAAATCAAAACATTAAATGACTTTATAGACACAACTAAGTGACACTAATCACATTTACAACTTAGAATATCAACCTAAAAGACTAGCAGTAAAAACACTTAAACACGATGTGCTAGATACATAGCTACTCATGTCAATGTAAAATGTTCTTGTATTTTATTATACCATCTCTACCCCTAAATTACTCAATTAAAATGCCATTTTCCTAATGTGTAATTTAACAGAAGAACTGGTATTACTATCCGTATCGATGCGCTTCATCTAAAAACGAAAATTCCTTAAGGCTTTAAAATACATTCATTTCAGCATAGATATTAAAATGACTTATACAAATTAAACCTTACACCATTTTGGCAAAGCCTTAGGTGTAAAATTGCGCATTTTTTCCAGTAAAGATTCTACTTGAGTATCTATGATGAGCATTTCTAAGTTATCCTTTTTAAGCAAGCCTTTAGTCACCATCGTTTTGAGCATTGCAATTAAATCATCATAAAAACCATTGCTATTCAATACACCTACTGGTTTTTGATGTAATCCCAATTGTGCCCAGGTAATAACCTCAAAGAGTTCTTCAAATGTCCCAAAACCTCCTGGTAAGGTTATAAATCCATCGGACAACTCTTGTAGTTTCATTTTTCGCTGATGCATGGTATCCGTTGTAATAAGTTCTTGCAAGCCTAAGTGCACCACCTCTTTGAGTTTCAAAAACTCTGGAATAACACCTATAACCTTTCCCTTGTGTGCTAAAGCGGCATCAGCTACATTTCCCATAATTCCAATTTTTGCACCACCGTAAACCACAGCTATCTTCTCTTGTGCTAGTAAAGTTCCCAATGCCTTGCTTTGTGCTATTATTTTGGCGTCATTCCCTACACTACTGCCGCAAAACACTGCGATTGATTTTAATGCATTCATAATTTTTGAGTTTTTATCATTCTATTTTTTTGGTTGATATCTTGTCGTAATTCGATAGGGTGAAACCCATATTCAGAAAGTAACATCTTCATCGGATTACCCAGATATTCATTAATTTCAAAAAACAACAACCCTTTATTTTTTAAAAGCTTAAGAGACATCGCTGCAATAGCCTTATAAAATACCAATGCATTATCATCATCAACAAATAATGCTAAATGTGGTTCATAATTTAAGACATTATTATGCATCCATTTTTTTTCCAATTGACGCACATAGGGCGGATTAGAAACGATAATATCAAATTGTTCTTGATATTCGGCTATTCGCAACATAACAGACTCTTTATCAAGCACATCACCTTTA
Organism: Flavobacteriaceae bacterium; assembly: GCA_013215095.1. Taxonomy (GTDB): domain Bacteria; phylum Bacteroidota; class Bacteroidia; order Flavobacteriales; family Flavobacteriaceae; genus DT-34. The sequence goes on from JABSPM010000003.1 coordinate 64,319, forward strand.
ATAAAGGTAAGCTCTACCCCATTTTGTTCAGCATTTTGCTTTGCCACCTCAAGAGCCTTTTCACTAACATCTAAAGCATAAACTTTAGCATGAGGTATATTTTTAGCTAAAGAAATCGCTATACAACCGCTTCCTGTTCCTATATCTAAAATATGTAGTTGTTGCGCTCCAGAGGAAGTAACATTTCGATTTGGTACTTTAAGTGCTTTGCCTAAATGAGCATCTTCTCTTTTAAACTTTAGATTTTGAGTTTTTACAATCCAATCTACCAACTCTTCTGTTTCTGGCCGAGGAATCAAAACCGCATTACTAACTTTAAATGGTAAGCCAAAAAATTCGGTTTCGCCAAGTAAATATTGAATTGGTTGATAAACTTTTAGTTCATCTATAACATCTTGAAACTGATTATAATGTTCCGCACTAACCGAAGCATTCGCATTTAAACTCACATCTATACGTTCATATCCTAAATAAAAAGCTGCAACAATAAAGAAAAACGATTCAATTTCTTCCTTAGGATAATAGCCTTTTAAACTATTACTAAAATAGGTCTTTAACGCTTTTAATTCCATTACAAATCTTTTATCATCCATACACCGCAAGAGTAATGCCCTGTGTTTCCAAGCGGATTATTTAAATGTTTAAAACCATAAGCTTCATAAATATGAATTGCAGCTTTCAATGCAGAAGCAGATTCTAAATAACACTGCTTATACCCAATTTTTTTAGCGGTATCTAAGCATTTTTCAAACATAATTTTACCATAACCTTTTCCTCTTACTTTTGGAGAAAAGTACATTTTTTGCAATTCACAAACTCTATTTCCAAAACCATTAAGAGGCTTTATACCAGCACCACCAAGCACTTCATTATTGACCTCTAAAACAAAATACACTTCATTATCACCTTGATAAGACTCGTACATTTGAAGCGTTTCATTATCCTCGTATGCCGTACCTACCAAAGGCAATCCAAACTCAGGAAATATTGCTTTGATAATATTTTCTATTTTCAAATTATCTTCGGGTCTAATTTCTCTAATAAGCATGCTTTAATACCAATTATTTAGTGTTACTTTTGTAGTGTGAAGATACACATAATCTAAATTTAATCATGAGAAAAACTCTAATTTTACTAACAACAATTTTCACTGTTTTTTCTTGTAAAGTAAAAGAAAAACCGCTATTTGTTAAGATAGAAAACATCAAAGTTAAAACATCGACTCCAACGTATTTAGTATTAAATGCTGATGCATTTTTCTTAAATCCGAATGATTTGGGCGGCACACTAAAATCTGATGGGATAAAAATTAGCGTAAATAACAATGAAATTGCCACTGTATCAAGCAACCCTTTTAAAGTACCTGCAAAAGAAGAATTTAGCATTCCTCTTGAGGCTAAAATTCCTTTAAAACAAATTATAAGTGACAAAAACATCAGTGGACTAATTGGCAGTTTATTTAGTCAAAAAATCAACGTTAAGTATAAAGGAAATATCACTTATAAAGCGCTCGGTTTTTCTTATGAATATCCCATAGATATTGTTCAAGATGTAAAAATTAAATTGTAACTATTTTTTCCTCCGAAAATTAGTTTTTTGTTATTCGAATCAAATTATTGTACATATAGACCAAAGGAGCGCAAACATAAAAAGCCCTTAACTCAAAACACATCATAAGCAAATAATTAAGGTTATGTTTTCTTGTAACCATTCTATAATAAAACACAGCCATAGTTACTCTAAAATAACAATCATTATCATCAACGCATCAAAATAAAGAGTTTTTTTTAAGTAAAAATAGATGTTCTAAAAATATAAATCATAATATTGTTAATCCATTGTATTGTTTTGAAAACACATGAAACCTACATACAACGTTGCATAGAAATTGCTCAAAATGGTTTGGGTAGCACAGCACCTAACCCGATGGTTGGAGCTGTTATTGTGTATGACGGCAAAATTATAGGTGAAGGCTATACCAGCCCTTATGGAGGACCACACGCCGAAGTAAACGCTATTAATGCCGTAAAAGACAAATCTCTATTGCAATCTGCCACATTATATGTAACCCTTGAACCCTGTTCCCATTTTGGAAAAACTCCTCCTTGCAGTGATTTAATTGTAAGACATCAAATCCCAAAGGTTGTTGTTGGCTGTATTGATGACAATCCTGAAGTTGCAGGAAAAGGAATAAAAAAACTTAAAGATGGTGGTTGCCATGTCGTTGTAGGTGTTTTAGAAGTAGCATGTAAATTACATCACAAACGCTTCTTTACCTTTCACAACAAAAAACGCCCATATATTATTTTAAAATGGGCAGAATCTCAAGACGGCTTTATAGCACCTTTAACCAAAGACAAACAAAAGCCTGTTTGGATTACAAACACATATTCTAGACAATTGGTTCATAAATGGCGTGGAGAAGAACAAGCCATCTTAGTAGGAACCAATACCGTAATTGCAGATAACCCAAACTTAACTACAAGGCATCACAAAGGCAAAAACCCAATAAGGGTTGTTATTGATAGAAATCAGCGCCTACCAAAAGACGCCTCTGTTTTTGATAGTTCGGCAAAAACTATTGTTATTTCTAAAAATGATATTGACTTCAATGGGTCCATTGCAACACAAATTTGTGATATTTTGTTTCAAAACGATATCAATTCAGTTATAATAGAAGGCGGCGCTCAAACACTTCAAACCTTTATTGATGAAAATATTTGGGATGAAGCACGTATCTTTATAGGAAGAACACGATTTAAAAAAGGCATTATTGCACCTCAAATTAAAGAGGCAAATATTATTCAAAATCATATACTAACCGATACTTTAAAAATACTTCGAAATGATTAAAACCATTATCTTCGATTTTGGAGATGTGTTTATCAACTTAGATAAGCTTGCCATTGAAAGAGAAATAAGAGCACTTGGCGTTCCAGAAATCACTTTAAACATGTTAAACAAAGCGTTAGAATACGAAAAAGGCTTAATCAATTCTAAAGCATTTGTAACTTATTTTACAGATAAATTTCCGAACATAGAAGCAGAGCGTTTTATCAAAGCATGGAATGCTATTATATTAGATTTTCCAGAATACCGTTTGAAATTCATTGAAAAATTAGCAAAAGCAAACAAATACAAGCTCATATTATTGAGCAATACCAATACGTTTCATATTGAACAAGTTATTGAAAATATGACTTTAAAGCGTTACAACCGTTTTAAAGCATGCTTTGATCTATTCTACTTATCTCATGAAATACATTTAAGCAAACCTGACACGAAAATTTACGAATTTGTATTAGACGAAAACAATTTAATAGCCAAAGAATGTCTTTTTATTGATGACACCAAAGAAAACACAGATGCCGCTGCCGCATTAGGTATTAATGTGTGGAACTTAAGACCTGGAAAAGATGATATTATCAATTTATTCAAAGCATATAAACACTTATTTTAATGTCCGAAACAAAAGACACTTACAACACTATTGCAAAAGCTTCAGACGCCGCTTTATTCAAAGACAAAAACAGTAAGTTCTTTGGCTATGCCTACCCTATAGTAACCAAGGAAGAGGTTAAGATACATATTGAAGCCTTAAAAAAACAACATCATTCTGCAAGACATTGGTGTTATGCCTATCAGCTAGGAACCGAGCGCATCACATATCGAGCAAATGATGATGGTGAGCCAAGTAATAGCGCCGGCCAACCCATTTACGGGCAAATTCAATCCTTTAACCTCACCAATGTACTGGTTATTGTTGTACGCTATTTTGGTGGTATAAAACTGGGAGTTAGCGGACTTATTAATGCCTATCGCACCGGAGCGCAAATGGCTTTAGAGCAGTCAGAAATCATAGAAAAAACAATTACTATAGATTACCACATTCGCTTTGATTACAAAAATATGAATAAGGTAATGCGTATTATTAAAGAAAAACAAATTAAAATTGTAAATCAAACTTTAGCCTTGGATTGCCAGATTCATATTTCAGTAAGAAAAAAGGACGCTGAAGCTATTTTTGGAATTTTCAATCAACTTTATGAGATTGACATCAAAAAAGAAAATGATTAAAATCGTAACTTATCTAAAACATATTGTGGGCAACGCATCGGTCTTTTAGTTTTCATATTTACAAAAGCCAATACTGTTGTCGCGGTCGTTACCACTTCTCCAGATGCATTTGTAATCTCATATTCAAAATCTATTGAGGCTGTTGGCTTTTTCTTAACCGTAGTATTAACACTTATCACATCGTCATAAAATACAGGCTTTATATAATTAATAGCTAAAGAAACTACAGGTAACATTACCCCTTCTTCCTCCATTTCTTTATAAGAAATCCCAAGGCTTCTTAACCATTCAATCCTACCTATTTCAATAAATTGAGGATAATTTCCATGATACACCACACCCATCTGGTCGGTTTCACCGTATCGAATTCTAATATTAAATTTATAAGAATGCATTGTCGTAAATAAAAAAATTGTACATTTAAATCGTTTTTAAAACATGAGAAAAAAATACTTAAAATTCAACATGAATTGATTTTTTTTTTAAGAATTTTGTTCACATATTTGCCATGTAAAAATAACATAATGAAAGATACCTAATTATTTCTTTTTTTTTTACAAATCAACAAAACTAACTTTAATTTTTAATATCTATCAATGAGAGAAACTGCTCAATCGGTCTGGAATAGTTGTCTTAAGTTTATAAAGGATAATATACAACCTCAAGCCTATAAAACATGGTTTGAACCAATTGTAGCAATAAAACTGGAAGGTCACGCTTTAAGCATTCAGGTTCCTTCCAAATTTTTTTACGAATGGCTAGAAGAGCACTACGTCAAAATTCTTAAGGTAGCACTTACCAAACAATTAGGCGAACAAGCAAAATTGGTATACATTATAAAGATGGAGAACACTTATGGTAACAAGATACCATTTACGGAAAAAATTCCGAGTTCCAATCGTTCTGCCGTTAAAGCTCAAGAAGTAGATATTCCTTTAGAGAATAAGAATCCACAATTAAAGAATCCGTTCATAATTCCAGGAATTAGAAATGTAAAAATAGAATCGCAACTTAATCCTAATTATAGTTTTGAGAACTTTTTAGAAGGCGATTCTAACAGACTAGCTCGAAATGCAGGAATTGCAGTAGCAAATAAACCGGGAGGCACATCATTTAACCCCTTATTAATATTTGGAGGTGTTGGACTAGGCAAAACACATTTAGCACATGCCATAGGCGTTGATATAAAAGATAAATATCCTGAAAAAACGGTATTATACATCTCTGCCGAAAAATTTACGCAACAATATATTGATGCCGTAAAGAAGAACAACAGAAATGACTTTATTCATTTCTATCAAATCATTGATGTCCTTATCATTGATGACGTACAGTTCTTCTCTGGAAAATCTGGCACACAGGACGTATTCTTTCACATATTCAATCATCTGCATCAAAATGGCAAACAAGTTATACTTACCAGTGATAAGGCGCCGGTGGATATGCAAGATATAGAACAACGTCTATTATCTCGCTTTAAATGGGGCTTATCGGCAGAGTTACAAAGTCCTAATTTTGAAACACGAGTTTCTATTTTAAGAAATAAACTCTACAGAGATGGTGTTGAGATGCCTGATGAGATTATTGATTATGTAGCAAAACATATAAAAACGAACGTGAGAGAATTAGAAGGCGCTATCATCTCATTAATTGCTCAATCTTCATTTAACAAAAAAGAAATTACGATTAATCTTGCCAAAGATATTGTTGAAAAGTTTGTTAAAAACACGAAACGTGAAGTTTCTATAGATTATATTCAGAAAGTCGTATCCGATTATTTTCAAATGGACGTTGAAACCTTACAATCTAAAACTAGAAAACGTCATATTGTGCAAGCGCGTCAATTAGCAATGTTCTTTGCAAAAAAATTCACAAAAGCATCATTAGCAAGTATTGGCTCTCAAATCGGAAAACGAGACCATGCTACCGTTTTACATGCCTGCAAAACAGTAGATAACTTATCATCTACAGACAAACAGTTTAGAAAATATGTAGACGACTTAACCAAAAAATTATCACTTTAAATTTAGTGTGTTATGACAACAATTTTAATGGTGTGCTTAGGTAATATATGCCGCTCTCCATTAGCTGAAGGCATTTTAAAATCAAAGCTACCTTCTGAAGATTTTTTTGTTGACTCTGCTGGTACGTCGGGTTATCATGAAGGCGAAAAACCAGACCTTAGGTCGATTGAAGTGGCTTTAAAAAACGGATTAGATATCTCTAAACAGAAGTCTCGACGCTTTATTGTAGAAGATTTTGAAACTTATGACTACATCTATGTGATGGATCACTCAAATTATAATGATGTGGTTCATTTAGCTAGAAATACCTCGGACACCAATAAAGTGAAACTCATCCTAGAACACACTCCTGACGCCTACACCTTAGAAGTTCCAGATCCCTATTATGGCGGTAATAGAGGTTTTGATAATGTATATGAACTACTAGATAATGCCTGCAATCAAATTGCTATTGCACTTACCTGTGGCGAGTAAACCACTATAGCATGAATATATAGTTCGTTCTTTTGTCAATTCAAGAGCATTCGAATACTACTATTTTCCATTTGAACGTACAATAAAAGAAAAAAATTATATAAACTAGAAAATGATAGCATAACTATAGCTAGGATTTCTCTTTATATGAAAAGAGAAAGGATAAAAGGGGGTTTTATTAAAGTTATTTCAAACGGAAAATGGCATAACCTCTACTAAAATTGCATAAAAAAACCACTCCCCTATTCTATTATTACCTTCACAAACTTCATAGGCCTATCAGATCACACTTCATTTCATATCAACACTTTAATAGCGCCTTAATATAATAGTAACTGGCGCAACGTCATTCCAACAATACCAAATGCCTCTTTTTATTTAAAAACATTAGTCAAACACAATCCGAACTAGAATTATAGATAAACGGAACGACAAGAAATCACAATGCAAAAGGGTTAAAGACTACTCATATTTGAAGCATTATAACGATTACAACTATATATTATAGTTTCTTTCGATTTTGAGTGCAAAATTTAAACAAAGGTTTGTACATTGTGAACGATATAAATTTAGAGCATAGATTAAAAAACCAACCATAAAGCAATGACATCTACAAAAGGCAAACTTTATTTAATTCCGACACGACTAGGAGACAACGCTCCCTTGGAAGTCTTACCGATTTCAATTAAAAAAATCATTGAATTAGTCGATGACTATATTGTTGAAAATGAAAAAACAGCACGACGTTTTATCAAAAAAGTTAGCACTTCAAAATCTCAGCCGTCCTTAAAAATAAGCATATTAAACAAATTTACAAACCCCAACGAGCTCCCTTCATTTTTAGAAGCCTGCTTAGCAGGTAAGCCTGTAGGTTTACTTTCAGAAGCTGGCTGCCCTGGAATTGCCGACCCTGGCGCAGACATCGTGAAGATTGCACATACAAACAACATCCAAGTGGTTCCCTTAGTTGGTCCATCATCAATACTCATGGCGTTAATGAGCTCGGGTATGAACGGACAATGCTTTGCATTTAACGGCTACTTGCCAATTGACAAATCTGAACGTAAGACCGCACTAAAACGCTTAGAAAAACTTTCTTTTAGTCAAAATCAAACGCAAATATTTATTGAAACCCCTTATCGCAATAACAAAATGCTTGAAGACATATGCAATACGTTACAGCCAAACACAAGTGTTTGTATTGCCTGTGACATTACACTTCCAACAGAATACATTAAAACCAAAAGCGTCAAAGAATGGAAAAACAATACGGAAGACCTGCATAAAAGACCTGCCATATTTGTCATTCATAAAGACTTTTAAGACCTTACAATAAATTCGCCTTTGCTTTTCTATCGGCAACGATAAAGCTTGTGTCATAACCTGAGAACTTTCGCATATAGGAACGAACATTGGTTCCATAGGCATCAGTAAAACCTACCGCACCATAACTTCTCAAATATTTTTTCACACTCCCTGGACCAGCTAAATGTGCTGCAGCCAAAATACCAGACTCCGTAACTAGAACCCCATCGATAATCTTACCCACAAAACGCTTGATATCTCGTCTTAATATCCATTTGTTTCGTTTAGCATTAGCAATAAAAGCACGCTCTTGAAGTTTAGGGTTATTTAAAAAATCTTTAGTATTTTTTATTCCTATAAGTGCTAAAGTGCCTTTTCCAAATTGGTATTTACCCAAATAACCTAAAGTATTTACCGTAAAATAATCGCCACTAGACTCTTTGAAACCTAAAGCTTCTTTAAATCCAACAAACGACTTTCCCAAATCTGAAGTTACCATACAATTTCTCAGAAGTTCTAATTCCTCTTGAGATTGTATCTTTTCTTGTTTTGCAACAGAATAGTTAAGTTCTAAGCCATCTACTGATAATTCACAAATATCGAATTCTTGAGCAGTGCTATAATCTCCAAAAACAGCCGTAAAAACGAGTAGTGGAATGATTGAAAATATGACTAATCTTGCTTTCATTGTTTTGAATTTTAAGACACGTTAATGTATCTTTATTTTCAGCGTGCAAATATACAAAAAAAATAATTATCTGTAAATTAATTATTTAAGCCCTGTTTTTTAAAAAAATATACCATAAAATTTCATTCTTCCATCACTATTAAACTCTAGAGTAGGCGCGGGTACTTTCAAGGTATTAATAACTGAAAACAAACTCTTTAAAAGGTGGGAGCTTGTTTGTATTTTTGTAAAGTCTATATCAAAACTTAAATAGTATTGGCGCCTGCGATTTTGATTTAAGTACATGCCATCAATCAACTCATTTTCTCCAGTAAGCATCCCAGTAGCACCAAAACCAAAGGCAAAATTCAACCATTTCGGAATATTTTTACTATTTATAAAAGCATTTAGATTAGCACTCAACCAATAGGTTTGTCCATTATAATCTTTAAGTATCTCCTCCATTATATTTTGCCCTAATTTACTTGGACGCATCTCAGCATATTTGGTTTGATGAAAGGAATATTTTAATGTTATACGCTGCTCATTCCACAAAATGCTTTGACCAACATACAATCCTGTTCCTAGGGTATTCGCTCCAATATCTGACCAAGAAAAGCCCCATTCTTTAGAAAACCCATCAAAAATTTCTACAGTAGTAAGAAAAGTAAAACCTAGTCCAACTCCATATAATAATTGTGTCTTTTGATTAGCTCCAGACCACGCCATAGTTTCCGCACCTATTCGACTTAAATGATAAATCGAAAACGCATGTCCAAATTTATCCATTTGCAACCATTCATTAGTATCATTAATGGTATGAAAACTAGATGTATCATAATCTTTGTACCATAATTGATGAAGCCCTATTAAACTCACTGCTGCGACAGAGCCTTGAGTAATATAGACCAATTGTTGACGTTTGAGATTTAGAGTATCACTAGGTTTTAAAAAACGATTCAGCCTAGAATTTTGAGCAAAGGCGCAAGAAAAGCTGAAAATTAAAATTTTAAGAATCAACAACCTCAACATTACCTTCTTATACCCTTCTTAGATAAATAATTTTGATATGCCTTTGCATTTTGGTTATGCTGAGATAATGTTTTAGCAAATTTATGGAATCCTGGTTTTTTTGCATCAGCAGCAAAGAAAAAATAATTGTGTTTTTCATAATTAAGCACAGCATCAATTGCCGAAATATCTGGCATTGCAATTAATCCAGGAGGTAAACCTTTAGTTTTATAAGTATTATAAGGTGAATCAATTTCTTTATGGACATTAAGGACTCGTTTAATCACAGTATTCTTATATTTTGGAAGTTGATACGCAGCAAATTTTAATGTCGGGTCTGCTTGCAGTGGCCATTGACCTACTAAACGATTAACATACACACCTGCTATCCTTGGTTGTTCCCTTTTTTGTTTGGACTCTTCATGAACAATTGACGCCAAAGTCATCACCTCGTCTGGTGTCAGGTTCATACGCTTGGCTTTTTCTAAACGCTTATCATTCCAAAAACGGTTATATTCTTTTAACATCCTATCTCTAAAACCTTCTGCAGAGGTATTCCAAAATAGTTCATAACTGTTTGGAATATACATACCTAAAAGTGTAGCTTTGGAAAACCCATTTTTAGTTAAAAAGTCTTTATCCTGCATAGCGTTAAGGAGTGTTGTACTATCCACTTCAATTTGAGACGCCACTCGCCCTGCTAGAGCTTGGATAGAATGTTGGTTATTATAAGCTAATTTTATAGGCATATTTTTACTACGTATGGCATTAATAATATCATTATTAGTCATACCCTTACGTATTTCAAACCTCCCAGCTTTAATATTGCTGGTATACTTTTTTTGCTCAGCTACGGCGTCAAATGATTTGATATCCTTTAACAAAGGTTCTAAATCTCTTTTTACCTCCTCATAACTAGCGTTACTAGAAATATAGATATAAGCTGTATTATTGTTAAATGCTGTATTAGGCACCAACATAGCGTTATACACAAAATAGGCAAAATAAGCTGCCGCTACTAATCCAATTAAGGCAATTGCTACTAATATTTTTCTAATGTACATTCGATTTTATGCGTTGTAATAAATATTCGTTTTTATAATTTCCGTTGACTTTATTCCAGTCTTTTTTGAGTCCAACAATTTCAAAACCATGTTTTTTAAAAAGCTTCAAACTTGCAATATTAGTTTCTGATATATTGCAGTATAATTGATGTAAATCCAGATGCATAAAACAATAATTAACCAGTAAATATAGGGCTTCAGACCCTATACCTTTTTGCCTATCCACTTCAGCTTTGACTAAAATTCCAATACCTGCACGTTGATTTATACTATCAAAATCAAACACATCTATTAGTCCTAAAGTTTCATGTTCAAGATTACAAATCACTAGGCGTAATTGTTTGACTTCAAAAATATCCTTATGCGCCTGTTCTAGATATTGTTTTATCAAAAAACGTGAATACGGTGTAACCGTTTGACTTATTTCCCATAAACCTTCACTATTCTCAATTTCATAAACGAACTCCAGATCCTCTGGTTCTAAAGCTCTTAAATACAATCGCTCACCTTTGAGTGTCACCATGAGATTATTCCTTTAAACACAAAGTTAGCTTCACCAATCAACCATATATTTTTATACCCTTCATTTGAAGTTTCAAAAGCGACCTGCAACGTTCCGCCTTTTGTATGTAATGTAATTAATTCAGCATCCGTTTCTCCAGAATTATGCATCGCCAATGCAACTGCAGTAACCCCCGTGCCACAAGACAATGTTTCATCTTCAACACCTCTTTCATAAGTACGCACATCAAAACTTCCCGAAGCATTAGGTTTCACAAAATTTACGTTGGTTCCTTTTACTTTGAAGTTTTCATTATATCGTATTGCCGCTCCAACAGTTTTAACATCCAAATTTTCTAATTGCTCATTAAAAGTAACATAATGCGGAGAGCCTGTATCTAAAAATGAGCCTGCTTCTAAGCGTTGTATATTTGTAACATTTTGCATTTGAAGTTTAACTTCATTATCATTAATAACCGCCTCGTGCATGCCATCTATAGCTTCAAAAACAGCTTTAGACCTAATCAAACCTAATTGTTTTGCAAAAGCTACTAAGCATCGTCCTCCATTACCACACATAGAACTCTCATTACCATCTGCATTAAAATACACCATTTTAAAATCATATTTTAGATGATGCTCTAATAAAATCAAACCATCTCCTCCAACACCAAAACGCCTATTACACAGCATTGAAATGCGTTTGGTATCATTTTTGTCAAACGTTAATTGACGATTATCAATCATCACAAAATCGTTTCCTGTTCCTTGATATTTGTAAAATGTATGCTCCATAATAAGCTGCAAAGATATAAATATTATATGCTTTATAAGGATGTTAAATCGCAGTTAAAGTTATATCGGACAATCAATAATTATATAATTTTAATCATTAGTTATGACAAATTTAAAAACAATATGAACATGAAGAAGACTTTAACCTTAATAGTTACCTCTATTTTTGGAGGTTTAATAGCCCTAGGCACTAATAAGTATTTTATTGAAAACACACAACACAATGTGATAGAAAATAAGACAGAAACTCCAGCGACTATTCCTGTTAATATGAGCACAACCAATACCAATTTAACGCATTTGCAAAAGAACGTTGACTTTACGGTTGCGGCAGAAAAGACCTTAAACACTGTAGTTCATGTAAAAAACACCACAACAAGCAAAGGTTACACTACGTATGAAGACCTGTTTTATGGTCGTCAAAGTCAAAGACAACAAGTTGGGACAGGAAGTGGTGTAGTCATTTCTCCAGATGGTTTAATTATTACCAATAATCATGTGATTGATGGTGCACAATCTATCTCCATCACTACCAATAATAATAAAACCTATGAAGCCGAGCTTATAGGCACAGACCCAAACACAGATATTGCTTTATTAAAGATTGAAACAGACGAAGAATTGCCATACACTACTTTTGGTGATAGTAATGATGCTAAAATTGGAGAATGGGTTTTAGCTGTTGGAAATCCTTTTAATCTAACTTCTACGGTTACTGCAGGAATTATTAGTGCCAAATCTAGAGACTTAGAGGGAGGACCAATCCAATCCTTTATTCAAACCGATGCTGCTGTAAATCCTGGGAATTCTGGAGGTGCATTAGTAAACACCAACGGTGAGCTCATAGGAATAAATACTGCCATCACATCACAAACAGGCTCTTATATTGGATATTCTTTTGCGGTACCAAGTAATATTGCAAAAAAGGTAATAGAAGATATTTTAGAGTTTGGAAATGTTCAAAACGGAATTCTTGGTGTTACTGGAGGGGCTTTGGACAGTACACAAGCAAAAGAACTTGACATAAATGAAACTCAAGGATTTCATGTCAATACAGTTCAAAAAAATTCTGGTGCGGAAAAAGCAGGAATTCAATCTGGAGATATCATAAAAAAAATAAACAATACTATCATCTCAAAATTCTCAGATCTTAAAGGATTCTTAAGCACCAAAGGTCCAAATGATGTGGTTGATGTAACCATTCTAAGAGATGGTCAGGAAATTACTTTACCTGTGACTTTAGCCAAACTGGATTTTGTAAATGTACCAATTATCGGAACCTTAAAAGAAACTGACGCTCAAGACCTTAATCGTTTTGACATTGACTATGGGTTAAAAATTTCTAGTTTAAACTCTAAAATTGCCCAAGAATGGAAAGCCGACGGAGTTGACAAAGGCAGCATTGTGACCGCTATTAATGGTATTAAAGTAAATTCTATTGAAGACGTTAATCAAACATTATCAAAATATGACAACAAAGTGTATAGCATTGCTATTATCAAGAATAACGGCGAGAAAGTAAACTACAGGTTTAGATAACACCTTGTTTTTTTTAGAAACTAAGCCCCTTTATTCCTAATTAATTTTGGATAAATGGGCTTAATTTTTAATCATTTTAAAGCTTAAACACGTTAAAAATATTATTTTTGCCCAAAATTCTAGCCATTAGTGCTTTACAACAAATCACAGTTTAGAATTTTATAGCAATAAAAAACAACACAAAAAACTAACAACACAATGAGTTTTAATGAAACTTATGAAAGCGAATTAGCATTTCAAGCAGACCGCAGACGTGCTACTGTAGAATTTATAAAAATTGTAAATGACTTATGGTATGATAAATCTATCGAATTGGTATTATTTAGAAATCAATTGATTGATTGCAACGTTAGCCAAATTCTACACCTACATGAATATGCAGGAGAATTTGTTCAAAAACCCATATCTATTTTTGATTCCGTTGAAATTGCTCAAGCTATCAACGACTTAGATATTCCTCCAGCAAAACTGGATATTGGCAAACTCACTTATGAGTATCATTTAGAAGATGACAAATACAGTAATGCAACTTCTTTTGTAGCTGACAAATTGAAAGACGCTAAAGAAAACGAAGAAATTACGCCAAAAGACGTTGTACTTTATGGATTTGGACGAATTGGTCGTTTAGTTGCAAGAGAATTAATGACTAAAACAGGAAAAGGAAGCCAACTACGTTTAAGAGCCATTGTAACTCGAGGCGCAATTAACCAAACTGTTTTAGAAAAACGTGCCTCTTTATTACGTAACGATTCTGTACACGGCGACTTTACCGGAACTGTTATCGCTGATGCAGAAAACGAAGCATTAATTATCAACGGAACAACAGTAAATATCATTTCTGCGAATGGCCCAGAAGATATTGATTATACAGCATACGGTATTAAAAACGCCTTAATTATTGACAACACAGGAGCATTTAGAGATGAAGAAGCGTTAAAACGTCATTTAACTTCCAAGGGCGCTAGCAAAGTCTTATTAACCGCTCCAGGTAAAGGTGTCCCAAATATTGTTCATGGTGTTAATCAATTTGAGAACAACCCAGACACCATAGATATATTCTCAGCTGCATCTTGTACAACCAATGCTATTACTCCAATTCTTAAAGTAATTGAAGATTCTTTTGGTGTAAAATCTGGACATCTAGAAACCATACACGCCTATACAAATGACCAAAATTTAGTGGACAATATGCACAAAAAATATCGTCGTGGTAGAGCTGCTGCATTAAATATGGTTATTACCGAAACAGGTGCAGGAAAAGCTGTATCTAAAGCTTTACCAAGCTTAGAAGGCAAGTTAACGTCGAACGCCATTCGTGTACCAGTTCCAAATGGGTCTTTAGCCATATTAAACCTTGAATTAGACAAAGTAACATCTGTAGACAGTATAAATACTGTGATTAAAAAATATGCTTTGGAAGGTGACTTGGTAGAACAAATTAAATATGAACTCAGTGACGAATTGGTATCTAGCGACATTGTTGGAAGTCCTGCTCCTGCAATTTATGATAGCAAAGCTACCATTGTTAGAGAAGATGGTAAAAATGTGATCTTATATGTATGGTATGATAACGAATATGGTTATAGCCACCAAGTGATAAGATTAGCCAAACATATTGCAAAAGTAAGACGATTTACTTACTACTAAAATAATCTTCAAAAATATAATGATTTAAAAATCTTGTACAATGTGCAAGATTTTTTTTGTTTCATACGCAACCAAAATACAAATTTAAGATCTTGTTAATACCAAATAAAATAAATCATGAAACACTATATATTACTATTTAGCATCTTAACTTTCTGCCTTTGCCATTCCTGCATTACATGGGGCACAGATGACGATGAATCTCTATCTTCAGAATATCAACCCATCATCATGCAACGTGCGGATTTTGAATCTACAACACTATTAGAAAGCACACCAAGAACCATTGAAAACTCTGGTAAAATCTATGTTAAAGACAACTTTATTTTTATTAATGAAGTAAATAAAGGCTTCCACATTATCAACAACTCCAATCCAGAAAACCCTATAAATATTGCATTTGTAAAAGTTCTAGGTTCATCAGACTTAAGTATAAAAAACAATATCTTTTATGTCAATAATGCTAGAGATCTAATAGCATTTACCATAAATGAAACTACAAATGCCCTAACTATAACTAAGCGCATTAAAAATGTATTTCCTCAAATCTGGTCTCCTGATGGCTTTCAATATTATGGGCTAGGCGTTAATGACATCATCGTAGATTGGGAACTTGTAAATTAAAACATCATGAAAAAACTATATAACATACTTATTATATCTATATTACTTTTGGGCTGTAGCTCCGACAACTCATTAAATAATACTTCCGGCAAAGAAAACGGGCAAGGTGGTTCTCTAGCTAGATTTTCCATATATTTAGATTACCTCTATGTTGTAGATGACAGCAACCTAAATGTGTTTAGTATTTCCGAAAATGAAAACCCAGTACTAGTAAATGTCGTGCCGATTGGATTTAATATTGAAACCTTGTTTAACTATCAAAATTACCTGTATATAGGCTCTAGGAATGGGATGTTTATTTACAATGTAAATAATCCCGAAACACCTACCTACCTATCCGATGTACAACATTTCACAGCTTGCGATCCTGTCGTTGCCAATAGCAGTCATGCCTTTGTCACACTTCATGCAGATATTGGTTGCGGCACAACTATTAATGTTTTAGAGATATACGATGTTAATGAGGTTACAAATCCCATCTTAATAGCGTCAAGAAATCTTATAAAACCCATTGGATTGGGCCTCTATGGAGATTACTTGTTTGTTTGTGATGATGAGGTCAAAATCTTCGATGTTTCAAATCCAGAAAATTCGGTTTTAGTTACCTCTATTAATAGAGATGCATTTGACATTATCATTAACAATAATAAACTAGTATTGATTGGCGAACATGGCTTATATCAATATAGTATTGATAGTGAAGACATTAACAACATCAATCATATGAGCACCATCAGCATCTAAATTCTAGTTCATCTCTTATAAAAAAGCACCATCAATAACAACAAAAATAATTTGCTTAATGTTATTTTTATATAATGTATCTAAAATGATTATATTGGCAATTATAAATCATAAAAAACCAAAATAATTTTAAGGATGAACTTATTAATCAAAGTCAGTATACTTTTTACAATTTTCACTCACATACAAATTACTAATGCTCAAGACCTTAAAACTATTAATGATGGTTCTATAAATGACCAGTTTGAGTTTTTACTTCGAAAATCTGGAAATTTTCAAAGCACAAATGGATTACCTTATGAGGCTGTAAAAAGCAGTATGATTTTGAAACTGCAAAAAAACACTAACGATACTATAATTAATCTTAAAACAAAATTAGACAAAACACATGTTACTATTTCTGCTCAAAGCAAAGAAATTAAAACCCTAAAAAGCAACCTAACTAACACCAAAGCTACACTTGATAAAACCAATCAAGAAAAAAATAACATGTCACTTTTTGGGATGCAAATGAGTAAAGGTAGCTACAATACAATGATGTGGTCTATTGTAGGCTTACTGGTTGTTTTATTGTTTATGTTTATTTATAAATTCAAAAATAGTAACACTATTACCAAGGCTGCAAGACAAGCCCTTGAAGACACCGAACTACAGTTTGAAGAACATAGGCGTGTAGCCCTAGAAAGAGAGCAAAAAGTAAGACGTCAACTTCAAGATGAAATCAATAAACAGAAAGGAACTAACTAGCAAATCTTGAAAAATTTATAAAATATGTGAATTTCAATTCGCATACCTTTTGAGCAATCGCCCTAAATAATCTTTTAATTTGTTTTCATTTATTTGCATCTTTGCAGCATGCGAATAGATATCATTACTGTACTACCCGAATTACTAAAAAGTCCCTTTGAAGCTTCAATTTTAAAACGCGCTATCGAAGCAGGACATGTCGAAGTTCATTTTCACAACTTAAGAAATTATACTACAGATAACTATAAATCTGTTGATGACTATCAATTTGGAGGCGGAGCAGGCAGGGTTATGATGATAGCCCCTATTGATAAGTGCATTACTGGCTTACAGGCAGAGCGTGACTATGACGAAATCATATACATGACACCAGATGGTACAACGCTTAATCAAGGTATTGCTAATGAGTTATCTCTCAAAGGTAACATCATTATTTTATGCGGGCATTACAAAGGTGTAGACCAACGTGTTCGCGATTATTTTATCACAAGAGAAATCTCTATTGGTGATTATGTCCTATCAGGAGGAGAACTTGGAGCTGCCGTTCTATGTGACGCTATCATCCGATTAATCCCAGGGGTTCTAGGTAATGAAACATCCGCACTAACCGACTCGTTTCAAGATGACTTATTAGCACCGCCTATTTACACGCGCCCAAGAGCATACAAAGGTATGAAAGTACCAGATGTATTATTTAGTGGTAATTTTCCAGAAATTGAAAAATGGCGAGAAGAACAAGCCTATCAACGTACCAGAGACAGAAGACCCGATTTATTAAAAGATTTATGACACCTAAAATAATTACTACAACTCAAAAACAACTCATTGGTTTAGCCTTAGAGATGAGTTTAATAGATGATAAAACACAAGACCTATTTTCCTCATTTATGCCTCACAAAAAGCATATTCAAAAAACACTAAACAACACTATTTATGAAATTATGCTATATTCCTCAGAGTATTTCAAACATTTTGACCCCAGAACTAGTTTTACAAAATGGGTCGCTGTATAGGTCGAAAACTATAACCAAAATCCAGAACAACTTCATGTATTAACACTTAACTCAAGTTTATACGCGGTATTCACTTACAGAGGTTTACCTCATGACATGGGTAAATTCATGCAATATATTTTTATGAATTGGCTACCTAATAGCCCTTACAAGCTAGATAATCGTCCACATTTTAATAGTTTAGGAGAAGCTTATAAATACAACCATCCAAATTCTGAAGAAGATATTTACATCCCCATAAAGCTAAAAACCTCATAAAGTGTAAGTTGAATCAAAAAAATCTAACATTTAGCAGAACCTATAAGTATTAAAAAAAGAGAATAGCAGCATTGCAAATTATTAATTATTCACTATATTTGCAGCCAATTTCGGGTTAACCTCTGGCGAAAATCGCGAATGTTATTTCGAATTAATCTTAAACCTAAATTTAAAGATGGAATCTTTAGTAAAATTTGTACAAGACGAATTTGTAACAAGAAATGATTTTCCTGAATTCGCAGCTGGAGACACAATCACAGTGTATTACGAAATTAAAGAGGGAAACAAAACACGTACACAGTTCTTTAGAGGTGTTGTATTACAAAGAAGAGGAAGTGGAACTTCTGAAACTTTCACAATTAGAAAAATGTCTGGGTCTATTGGCGTAGAGCGTATCTTCCCAATAAATATGCCTGCATTGCAAAAAATCGAAATCAACAAAAGAGGTAAAGTGCGCAGAGCACGTATCTTCTACTTTAGAGGTCTTACTGGTAAAAAAGCAAGAATTAAAGAAAGAAGAAATTAATAAACCTTTTTTAATTTATATAAGCCCTGTTTTTACAGGGCTTTTTTATTAATATTTGCGAAAAAGCTCAGCAAATAAACAGTTGACATATCAATTCTTGAATATTTGCAAATACTTATAACACTCATTTTCAGGTTAAATAAAATTATACAACCAGCACTCCCTTTGACACTAAAACAATATTGTTTAGATACTTGTTTTATTAGTTTTTGAAATGATATCTGCTTAAACAAGAAACAAAAATATCAAGAAACACTTAATCTATTTTGAAGCTTTACCGCTTGTTTCATTAAAACATAAAACTTTTACCCAAAACTTTAAGTTTACAGAAATGGTAATAATACGAAAACCAGATAGTATCTAACTATTTCAAGAAAGCCATATCCTGATCGATGTAATTCTAAGTGATATCACTTTTGTTTATTTAAGACTTTATACGTATTTTTAATGTTATCAACAATGCCAGATGAACCGACCTTATATAAATGATAAAACGTACTCTAATATTGATTTTACACAGACTTCATTTCAAAAAGCTGAATATGATAATTGTACATTTATCAATTGTAATTTTTCAGAAATCTATTTATCCGCAGTCTCGTTTTTAGAATGTGATTTTGTAGATTGTAATCTTAGCGGTGTTAAAATTAAGGATACTAGTTTTAATAAAGTCAATTTCAAAGGTTGTAAGCTTTTGGGCATTGCTTTTTATGAATGTAACCCATTTCTATTAGCCTTTCGTTTTGAAAAATGTAATCTTAACCATAGCCAATTTAATGGCTTAAATCTTTCAAATACAACATTTTTATCTAATCAAATACAAAATGTTGATTTTACGGACACTAATCTCTCCCATGCAAAGTTCTCGCAATGCGATCTAAAATCGAGCACTTTTGAAAATACAGTTCTAAAAAATGCAGATTTTAGTCAAGCAAAGAACTATAGCATCAACCCCTCTAAAAACACTTTAACACAAGCCAAGTTCTCTAGAGAACATATTGAAGGTTTACTTCAAGTTTTTAATTTACATATCGTATAGTTTTTTGCGTAATAAATTCTAATTTCATAAAATAGCAATTGATTTTTAATTATCTAACAAAAAATTACAATTACTAAATACTTAGCTCTTTACTTCAGAGTAATTCAAAACCTAATTTTGTATATTCGCGTAGCAAATTTTTTAACAGTTCATTTTGAAATAAAATTTTGCATCTTCAAATTCTAAAACGTTTAATATAATGGCAAAAATAATTTACACAAAAACTGATGAAGCACCAGCTTTAGCAACTTATTCGTTTTTACCAATCGTAAAAGCATTTACTCAATCTTCAAATATTGAAATTGAAACTCGAGATATTTCATTAGCAGGAAGAGTATTGGCTAGTTTTCCTGACTTTCTTAACGAAGAACAGCGCGTTAATGATGCCCTAGCTGAACTTGGGGAATTAGTAAAATTACCTGAAGCCAATATCATTAAACTCCCTAATATTAGTGCTTCTATTCCACAATTAAAAGCTACTATACAAGAACTACAGGCACAAGGTTTTGGGCTGCCAAACTACCCAGATGAACCTGCAAATAATGATGAGAAAACAATAAAAGCACGTTACGACAAAATAAAAGGAAGTGCTGTCAATCCTGTTTTAAGAGAAGGGAACTCTGACAGACGAGCGCCAAAAGCTGTAAAAAATTACGCCAAAAAAAACCCACACTCTATGGGGCATTGGTTGGAAACATCAAAGTCTCATGTTGCAACCATGACTGCTGGAGATTTTGCACACAATGAGAAATCTGTGACCCTAAAAGAAGCAACAACTGTTAAGATTCAGCACACAGACACCAAGGGTAATACAACTGTTCTCAAAGAAAATTTAGCATTACAACAAGGGGAAATTATTGATGCGACCTATATGTCTAAGAAAGCATTAATTAATTTCTTAAATGAGCAAGTCGAAGATGCCAAATCAAATGATGTTTTATTCTCATTGCACATGAAAGCTACCATGATGAAAGTAAGCGATCCTATTATTTTTGGTCATGCCGTCCGTGCTTACTTTTCTGATTTATTTAAAAAACATGGTGATACCTTTGAAAAAATTGGTGTTGATGTTAACAATGGGTTTGGCAATTTAATGGCACATCTTCAACAATTATCAGAAGATGAAAGAAAAGCGATAAAAGCAGACATTAAAATCGCTTTAGAAAATGGTCCAGACCTAGCCATGGTAGATTCGGATAAAGGGATTACTAATTTACACGTCCCTAGTGATGTAATTATTGATGCTTCAATGCCAGCAATGATCAGAAACTCTGGTCAAATGTGGAACAAAGCAGGGAAAACACAAGACACAAAAGCTGTAATCCCAGATAGCAGCTACTCTGGTGTATATGCAGCAACTATTGACTTTTGCAAAAAACATGGTGCGTTTGACCCAACTACTATGGGAACAGTACCAAATGTTGGTCTTATGGCACAAAAAGCAGAAGAATATGGTTCTCATGATAAAACATTTGAATTAAGTGCCAATGGTAAAGTAGAAGTCATTGATGCTAATGGAGACATTCTTATTGAACATACTGTAGAAAAAGGAGACATTTGGAGAATGTGCCAGGTAAAAGATGCTCCAGTACAAGATTGGGTAAAATTAGCAGTAACCCGTGCCAGAGCTTCAGAAACACCAGCCGTATTCTGGCTAGACGAAAATAGAGCACATGATGCAGAACTTATTAAAAAAGTCAATACATATTTATCAAATCATAATACTACCAATTTAGACATTAGAATCCTAGCACCAATCCAAGCAACAGCATTTACCTTAGAAAGAATCAAAGCTGGTAAGGATACTATTTCTGTAACAGGAAACGTATTACGTGATTATTTAACAGACTTGTTCCCTATTCTAGAATTAGGAACTAGTGCAAAAATGCTATCTATTGTACCTTTAATGAATGGCGGAGGTTTATTTGAAACAGGTGCTGGTGGGTCTGCACCTAAGCATGTACAACAGTTTGTTTCAGAAAATCACTTACGTTGGGACTCACTAGGAGAATTCTTAGCACTAGCAGTTTCTTTAGAGCATTTTGCCGAAGCCAATTCTAATGAAAATGCACGAATTTTGGGAGAGACTTTAGATGAAGCTACTGAGACACTATTAGAGAATAGAAAAAGTCCATCTCGTAAAGTAGGAGAGCTAGACAATAGAGGAAGTCATTTCTACCTAGCCATGTATTGGGCACAAGAATTGGCAAATCAAACCAAAAACCTTAATCTAAAAGCAACATTTGAACCAATTGCAAAACAATTAACCGATAATGAAACACAGATTGTAACAGAATTAAATGCTATGCAAGGACAAGCTATGGATATTAAAGGATATTATGAACCAGATGAAGCATTAGTCCATCAAGCAATGCGTCCAAGCAAAACCTTAAATACAATTATTAACACCATTTAGTACTTAGATAGTTTTTACCGCTACAGCATTACCCACTGTAGCGGTGTTATATTTTTTAAAAAAAGCCCTATTTCATAGTAAGACGACTTCTCATAACATTCATAGCCCTTATCAACCTATCGAGCACTGTTCAAAATTTTGATAATAAAGTAGAAGACTTCGTAACGAAATATGACGCTTACACCCTAGAAATAAGCGAACTATAGAAGGTCATTGGTAGCTGTCTAGATATTTCAAAATACCCTGAATTACTGTTTTACAAAGGCGTTATTCACTCGGATAAAGAAAATTACACCTTATCAATAAAAGCATTTTTAGAAGCAAAAAAGTATGCCCAATCATTCGAATTGCGCTACGATCTTTTAAATAATCTAAGACATGATTATATCATGGTAGACCAAAATGACTTAGCCATCAGTACAATTTAAGACGCTGTAGATTTCGCAACCACATTTAACAATCAGTACAAAATTAATATGACTATGAAAGTCTAATCATAGCTCAAATAGAACTTGATAATTTAACAGCTATTAAAGTCTTAGAAAAATTATATTTAAATCGAACTTATAATGATAATTTATGTTACAAATTAGAAAGTCTTAGTTTCCGTTCCGCATACTATATTAAATATAATACCACTTCTTAATTAAAAATACCGCAATAAGCATTTACTAGATACTGATAAGAAGTAATGCTTTTAACTTTATGTTTATTTGTGTTTTTAATTAGCTGTATTAGCTTTGCTTCTAATTCGTCTAAAGATTTATATA
>JABSPM010000030.1 GCA_013215095.1 Flavobacteriaceae bacterium
TAACGTTTAGTGTAAAATGCGTTTTAATGCATTTTTACATTGTGTTGGCACACGTATTTTATTTTTCTTCTACTGTTAACAATTTGTCCGAGCTAAACATTGCTACTGGAGAAATTACTTTCTCATCCATTGGTATTCTGTTTCCGTATCGTTCTTTCATTTTAGCTTTCACAATGTCATTCGTTAAGTCAAAATCAGAAAGTTGTTCAAGTTGTCCGATTTCAATACCTGTCGCTTGCTGGTAGATTTTCCAAACGAGTTCCGAACAATAGATTTTTTCGTCTGACCACTCAAAATAAATATCATAAGGTTTCCCTTTAAATTGCTCACCAATTTTCTTCATTTTGGTCAAAGTAGAACTATCCAGAACTTGGTCGGCATTTTTAAGTCTTTTAATTACGTAATGATCGTTTTCACCTCGATTTATCCATTCCTTTAGGGGTGTCAACTTCACGGGCTGAACAGCTTCATAAACGAAAAACTGTCCATTATTTTCAAAAATGATTCCCATATGACTGTACTTGGAGTTAGTCGCTAATTAAATCGCCTTACTTTGTCTTGACTTAGACGTTTGAAAAATTATATCACCATTCTGGATTTTATTGTCAAGCCTAAAATTCTCAAGTCGAACCGTGTCCTTTTTTACTCCGTTAGCAAACTGGGACATTTCAATTCCCCAATAGCCAAGGAAAGCTAAGATTCCAATTGTCAAGATTGTTAGGAGTATTTTCTTCATTCGTTTTACTATATGTGTGCCAACGTTCCGTGTAAAATGCGTTTTAATGCATTTTTACACATTGTTGTACTGCGTTTTTATCTTTTTCCGTTTATATCTCTCGTTAATAAATACTTTCCTTTACTGTCATAAACATTGAATTCATAATTATCACTTTCGATTAGTTTTTTATCTATAAATTCTATGGCTAAATCATAAGTTGAAAAAATATGGAAAACCTCTCCATTTCCCATATGTCTTTTAAAATCAGTTGTAAGAACTATTCCAGTATTGTATTCAGCTGAAAGGACAGAATGTTGATTGTTTTCTAATATAGGTGCTTTCATATGTTATTCAGTTCCGTAGTATTTATCATAATGATGTTTAAATTCCTTTTGCATTAGTTCAGATGTAATTCCGCCAAATTGTATTTCAAAATCATCTTTTTCCATTCCAGTTATCGCTCCGCCCCAACCATTTAATTCAGTTCCGTTTTCTAGATATACTTTTAATTCTGGAATGACTTGAGTGTCAATAAATTTAAATTCTTTATTATCTTGATTTATGACAACATTATGTTTTTTACAATGACTTTTGAAAAGCTCATATGGTGATTCTAAATTTTCGAAATTGATTTTTCCGTGGATAACTCCCATTGGTGTATCCGCAAATTCAAAATCAGTCGTTCCGATTTTTACTCCGTTTAATTCTATGCGATATGTTTTTCTCAAATGCAGTACAACGTTTGGTGTATGTGCTGTAGCCTCCGATAGGCGGCTATGGAATATACACCGTGTTAGCCGTTCGCTATTTATTCTTCGTTTAGTGCATTATTATTTATAGTTATTGAAAAATATAAATTCATCTAATAATGGTGGGTTTCCCGTTACTTTCTCTCTATGTTTTTTTTGGTATAAAAAGTAGGTCTCATAATTTTTTATTTTACTCCAAGCATTTGGATATTTTTCAGAAAACATACCTTTTTGCACATAACTGTCGATTGGAATGTGAAAAAAAACAGCGTTTTTTTCAATATTATTTATTCGTTTTTCACCAAAAAGCAGCCAATACTTTAAAGTCATATTAATCCATTTTTGTGCCTGTCCTATTGATAATTCGTCCCAATTAACAATTAGGTCTAAGCACATTTTTTTATGTTTCTGGTCAAATTCGGTTTGAGAAGTTATTGGCGAAGAAATAAGTGTCAAAAGTTCCTTTTTAAGATAATTCTGAGAGACCAATCGTTTTTCGTCTCGTCGTTTCTTATTTCCATCTTTAATTTTCAGAGTTCGATTGAAATCTAAATATGCTCTTTTTAGTCCTGCATCTTCAAATCCTTCAGAAGTATTGAAGTAAAGAGTTATGAAAAAGTCTTCTTTTAAATTTTCTGTTAAAAAGCTGTTCATTTTTTGTTCGTTCTTATGACGGCTAACACCCAAATATAGGCATTGCGGTTATTATTATTTTAATTATGGCGGTTATCCAAATATAGTGTAAATATATAAACAATTGTAATTCAGTTAGTTTTTTTATATTTATAGTGATAATTATTTTTGTAAAGCGAATGTTATGCTATCAAACAAATATTACTTGAATTTAAAAAGAAGCTTACTTTACAACGTTACGCAACATCATCTATAAAGTCATATACAGATGCCTTAGCCAAATTTTTAATTGTCTTTGAAGGCTCTCCATTAGATAAAGTTAAAGAACAAAATATTGAGAATTTTCTATCCCATTTACAAAAGACAGAAAATATCAGTAGTGCTTATCAAAAACAAATCCTAAGTGCTATTGGTAAATATTATGAGTTGTTTTATTCAAGAAAATTAGATCTCAAATATTTATATCCTAAACGGAAGCAAAAGACA